>QHSB01000576.1 GCA_003220335.1 Candidatus Rokuibacteriota bacterium | reverse complement strand
TATCCCAACAACCCCACCGGCGCCGTCGCCACGCGCGCGGCGCTGAAGCGCTGGGTGGACTACGCGCGCGAGCACGAGGCGGTGATCTTCTACGACGCGGCGTACGAGGCGTACATCGTGGACGAGGACGCGCCGCACTCGATCTACGAGATCGAGGGGGCGCGCGAGGTCGCCCTCGAGAGCCGCTCCTTCTCGAAGAACGCCGGCTTCACGGGCATGCGCCTGGCCTACACGGTGGTGCCGAAGGCCGCGCAGGGCACGACCGCCGACGGCCGCGCCCACAGCCTCAACGCGCTCTGGGCCCGCCGCGTGAACATGAAATCGAACGGCCCGCCCTACGTGATCCAGCGGGCCGCGGCCGCCGTGTACACGCCGGATGGCGCCAAGCAGGTACGCGCGCTGATCGACTTCTATATGGCCAACGCGCGCGTGATCCGCGACGGCCTCGCCGCCGCCGGGTTCACCGTGTACGGCGCGCGTAACGCGCCGTACATCTGGTTTCGCACGCCCGCGGGCGTGTCGTCGTGGGACTTCTTCGATCGCCTGCTCACCCACCTGCACATCGTCGGCGCGCCCGGCGCGGGCTTCGGCCCGAGCGGCGAGGGCTACTTCCGGCTCACCGCCTTCGGCTCGCGCGAGCAGACCGAGGAAGCGGTCGAGCGGATCCGCGCGCGGCTTCAGCCCTGATGCAGCGAGGTGCTCCAATGGAGGATCATCCGATGGCTATCGCAGAAGGGCGCAAGGCCCCCGACTTCACCCTCGAGGCCGCCGGCGGCACCTCCGTCTCGCTCAGCGACTTCAAGGGCAAGGACGTCGTCGTCTACTTCTACCCCAAGGACGACACGCCCGGCTGCACCAAGGAGGCCTGCGGGTTCCGCGACCTCAACAAGGAGCTGCAGAAGGCCGGCGTCGTCGTGCTCGGCGTCTCCGCCGACTCCGGCGAGTCGCACACGAAGTTCGCGCAGAAGTACCGGCTGCCGTTCACGCTGCTCTCCGACCCCGACCGCAAGCTCATGACGGCGTGGGGGGCGTACGGCGACAAGATGATGTACGGCAAGAAGACGAAGGGCGTGATCCGCTCCACGGTGTGGATCGGTCCCGACGGTGTCGTGCGCAAGCACTGGAAGAAGGTTCCCGACGCGGCCAAGCACCCCCAGCAGGTGTGGGACGCCGTCAGAGGAGGCGGCCCATGAGCTCGTTCTGGCGCCTGGCCATGGAGGGACGCGCGTTCTACACGGTGCCCTCGGATCACTACAACTGCCCGGTCGGCAGTTACACCCATAACCTCCCACTGCCGCCCGAGCGCGCGGGTGAGTTGCCGACGGTGCTCGAGATCATGAGCGGCCTCGGCTATCTCAAGATGGACGAGGTCCCTGGCATTCCGCGCCTGCCCAGGACGCCCGGCGCGATCGTCTACGCGCCGCTCGCCGACACGCCGGTCGATCCCGACGTCGTCCTCTTCATCGGTCCGCCGGGCCGGCTCATGCTGCTGCAGGAGGCCGCCCTGCGCGCCGGCGTCGCCGCGCAGGTGCCGTTCCTCGGCCGCCCGACGTGCATGGCGCTGCCCGCCGCGCTGGCCGGCGGCGTCGTCGCGAGCACCGGCTGCATCGGCAACCGCGTCTACACCGGCGCGGGCGACGACGAGCTGTACGTGGCGGTGCCGGGCCGCGACCTCGCACGGGTGGCCGACGAGGCGGAGACGATCGCGAAGGCGAACGCCGCCCTCGCCGACTATCACCGCGGGCGCCGCGCGTCGCTGGCCACCGAGTAGGAGAGCGTGATGAAGATGAAGAAGGGCTTCCGCCAGCTGGTCGACGAGGCCAAGGCACGGATCACGACCATCAGCCTCGACGAGGCCAAGCGGCGTCACGGCCGGGACGACGTCGTCTTCGTGGACCTGCGCGATGTGCGCGAGCTGGAGCGCGAGGGCATGATTCCCGGCGCCTTCCACTGCCCGCGCGGCATGCTCGAGTTCTGGATCGACCCCGAGAGCCCGTATCACAAGGACGTGTTCGCGTCGGGCAAGGAGTTCGTCTTCTACTGCAACGGCGCGTGGCGCTCGGCGCTCGCCACCGACGTCGCCGCGCAGATGGGTCTGCCGCGCGTCGTCGAGATGGACGGCGGCTTCACGGCGTGGAAGAGCGCCGGCCTCCCCGTCGCCGAGCGCGCGAGGAAGCCGGCGTCCTGATCGCGCGCGCGGTGGACACGCGCGCGCCTGGCTTGCCCTACTTCTGGCTCGGCGACGCGGACGGGCTGTTCTTGCCCTGCACGCCGGCGTAGGCCTGCTTGGCCAGCTGCTGGTGCTCCTGCACAGTCGGCAGCGTCCTGGAGGCCCAGGCCTTCACGTCCGGGTCCTTGCCGGCGTTGGCTTCCTTCTGGAACGCCTTCACGTCCTTGTCGTGGTCCCGGACCATCTCCTTCATGTACGCGCGATCGAAGTCCGCGCCGGAGAGCTTGGCCAGCTTGTCGTAGCGCCGCTGGTGGCCGCGGTCGAGCGCGGTGGGCATCGCGACGCCCTTCTGCGAGGCGACCTGGCTGAGCTCGTCGTACGCTTTCTGGTGATCGGTGGCCATCCGCTTGCCGAACTCCTTCACGGCGTCGGACGCGGCGCGCTGCTGAGCCAGCTCACCGAGCTTCACCTCGGCAAGGTTGCCCTCGGCGGCTCCCTTGATGAACTTCGCGTCACCCCGCGGGGCCTCCGCGGCGAGGGCGGGCACGGCGAACAAGAGACCCACGAGCACGAGACCCATCAGTGAATTCCGCATGTGACCTACTCCTCCTCTTGGGTGTCGACCCCGCGGAGTCCGACGCAAGCGACGGGCCACGGGCGGGAGACAGTTTGTTGAAGAAATGACAGCGGAGGTCAGGGCCGCTGGTAGTCGCCGGCGACGACGCGACGACCGACCTGGCGCAGCAGCGCGCGGTCGTCGGCGGCCGATCCGGAGGCGGGGACGCGCACGACGGTGTCCTGACAATAGGTCGTGATCGTGTCGCCCGGCTCGAGCTTGAGACCGCGCGGGGCCTCGCCGGACTCGACGGCCCGGATGCCGTCCCGCAAGATCTTGCGCAGCATGATCACGCCGCGGTCGGTCGCGGCGAGGTGCTCGAGGTCGTGCACCGCGATCGTCCGCTGGCTCGACTGCGCGTCGTAGTCGCCCGGACACCGCTGGCGCTCGTCGTACGGCCGGTCGGCCGACTGGCCGAACCCGGGCTGCGCGATCTGCGCCGGCGTCAGACCCCACGCCGGATCGACCTGCGCCAGCTCGAAGTTCAGCGTGCGCGTGTCGTCCACGGGCACGGCCCAGCGGATCACCACCGGGCGCGACGCGATCCGCTCCGAGGCGGCTTCCTCGATCTCGCGCGTGAACTGGTGGACGTTGGGGGCCATGAAGTCGCAGATCCGCACCCACACCAATTCGCCGACGCGCCGCGTGGCGACATAGATCATGCCGTACGGTGTCTCCTGCCACTCCAGCTCCGCCAGTGCGCCGAAGGCCTCGGTGAAGTGATAGCCGCTGCTGATGGCGTGCAGGAAGGACGTGTGCACGGGATCCATCGAGTTGTCCTTCACCTGGAGCCAGTTGCACGGCAGCAGGAACTGCGCGGCCGGGTGCAGCTCGAGACCCGGCACGGTAAACGTGTCGTACATCGGGAACACGGGCGTCACCCCGGGCGGCCCCATGTAGGCGAAGACCAGGCCGCAGAACTCGTGCGTCGGGTACGCGCCGTGGCACAGCCGCCGCCGCAGCGTGCTGTCCGCGGGCTCGCCGGGCGTCTCGAGGATGCGGCCGTCCACGTCGAAGACCCAGCCGTGATAGCAGCAGCGGATGCCGCGCTCCTGGAGAATGCCGTACTCGAGCGACGTGCCGCGGTGCGAGCAGTGCAGCTGGAGCACGCCGAGACGGCCCGAGCGGTCGCGGAAGACGACGAGGTCCTCGCCCATGATCCGGATGCGCCGTGGTACGTCGCCGAGGTCGCGCGCGAAGGCTACCGGCTGCCAGAAGCGGCGCAGGTACTCGCCGCACGGCGTGCCGGGATCGGTGCGCGTAAGCAGCGGATCGGGCGCCGGCACCTCGCGCGCGTGCCAGGCGCCGTACGGCACGTTGAGAAACCGCAGTGGTCCGCTCATGGGACTAATTTAGTATCCCCGGGCGCGATCGACCAGATTCAGCAGGGGCGCCCCGGCCAGGAAGCGCTTGAGGTTTTCCGCGAAGAGCTCGGTGCAGCGGTCGTCGTAGGACGGCAGGAAGCCCGACACGTGGGGCGAGACGATCACGCTGTCCAGAGCGCCATATAAAGGATGCCCCGCGGGCGGAGGCTCCTCGTCGAAGACGTCCACCGCGGCGCCGGCCAGGCGCCCGGCCTTCAGCGCCGCGGCCAGCGCGGCCTCGTCCACGGTGGCGCCGCGGCCGACGTTCACGAAGAACGCCGACGGCTTCATGGCCGCCAGCTCCGCGGCGCCGATCATCGCGCGCGTCTCCGGCGTCAGCGGCGCGCACATCACGACCACGTCGGAGCGCGCGAGCAGATCGTGCAGCCGCGCGGGCGCGAACCACGCCTGGGGCAGCGTCCCCTCGGGGTCTCCGGTGCCCGGCAGGCGGTAGCCGTCGTCGACGCGGCGCGACGGGTCGCGCTTGCACGCGAGCACGCGCATGCCGAGCGCGGTGGTGGCCATCCGCGCGAGCTCGCGGCCGATGCTGCCGTAGCCGATCACGCCCAGCACGGCGCCGCGCAGCTCCGTCGGAACGAAGAGGGGCCAGCGCTGCTCGTCCGGCGGCCAGCGGCCCTTGTCGCGCCACTCCACCATCCGCGGCACGCGATGCGCGAGCGCCAGGATCACCGTCAGCGCGTACTCGGCGATGGTCGCCGCGTGCACGCCGCTGGTCGTGGTGATCGCGATCCCACTGTTCGCGTAGAGCGGATGGTCTTGCAGCGCGTTCACGCCCGCCATGTGCACCTGCACCCACTTGAGCTGCGGCGCCCGGGCGAGGTCGCGCGGCGGGTTCCCCGCGTAGAGGACGTGGGTCCGCGCATAGTCGGCACGCTCGGGATCGGCGGCGGAGACGGAGAGGTCGGGCGAGACGGCGCGCAGGCGGTCCAGCTGCGCCTCGCCGAACGGCATCGTGACGAGAACGTTCAGCACTGCGGCGGATGGTATCATCCGCGCGCCCATTCTTCGCTCGGAGGACACCAGCGATGAAGACCTTCGTCGCCCTCGTCTCCCTCCTCGTTCTATCGGTGTCGGTCGCGCACGCGCAGGAGACGCCGCGCATGGGCGGCGTACTCAAGGTGGCGTCGATCGGCGAGCCGCCGACGCTGGACATCCAGGCCACGACCACGGTGCTCACCAACGAGATCATGTGGCACGTCTACGAGTCGCTGTTCACCTATGATCGCGCGTGGAACCCGATCCCGCTGCTGGCCGACACGCACGCCGTGACCGACCGCGGGCTGCGCCACACGATCACGCTCCGCAAGGGCGTCAAGTTCCACAACGGCAAGGAGATGGCTGCCGCCGACGTGGTGGCGTCGCTCAAGCGCTGGGGGCAGGTCGCGTCCATCGGCAGGGTGCTCTGGCCGGGGGTGGAGACCATCGAGGCCAAGGACGCGTACACCGTGGTGATCTTCCTCAAGCAGCCCTCGGGCTCGCTGGTCTACGGCTTGGCCGAGCCATCGGCCATGATCTATCCGAAGGAGATCGTGGAGGCGGCCGACACCGGCCAGATCAAGGAATACATCGGCACCGGCCCGTATCGCTTCGTCGAGCACAGGCCCGATCGCCACGTCAAGCTCGTCCGGTTCAAGGACTACGCGGCCCGCGCCGAGCCGCCGAACGGCTTCGGAGGCAAGCGCACGGCCTGGCTCGACGAGATCCTGTTCATTCCGGTGCCCGACACCGCGGTGCGGCTGGCCGGCGTGGAGACGGGCGAGTATCACCACGCGATGTTCATGAAGCAGGATGCCTGGGAGCGGATCAAGTCGCTGCCCCAGCTCGAGTCGCGGATCGTGAAGCCTCGCGGCTGGACGCTGATCTCGCTGAACCACAAGGCGGGCCTCATGACCAGCAAGCCGCTGCGCCAGGCAGTCCAGGCGGCGCTCGACATGGAGCCGATCATGGCCGCCGGCTTCGGGCACAAGGACTTCTATCGGCTGGGGCCGGCGCTGTTCTTCCCCGAGCAGCCGTGGTACTCGACCGCGGGCGCGTCGCTCTACAACCAGCACGACCGAGATAAGGCCAAGCGGCTGATGAAAGAGGCGGGCTACACGGGCCAGACGGTGCGCTGGGTCAGCACGCGGGAATACGAGTTCATGTACAAGCA
>QHSB01000248.1 GCA_003220335.1 Candidatus Rokuibacteriota bacterium | reverse complement strand
GTCGACGTTGGCCGGGCACTCGGCCTTGCAGCCCTTGCACTCCAGGCACAGGTCCATCACCGCGTGCAGGCGCTTGCCGGTGAACTCGCTGGCGGGCAGCCGGCCCGACAACACGGCGCGCAGCGCATTGGCGCGGCCGCGCGTGCTGTGCTCCTCGTCCTTGGTGGCCATGTAGGACGGGCACATCGTGCCCTCGAGCTTCTTGCGGCAGACGCCGACGCCGTTGCACATCTCGACAGCCGCCGCGAAGCCGCCCTGCGCCGAAAAGTCGAGCAGCGTCCGGGGCTCCCACGTCTTGTACGCCACGCCGTACCGGAGGTTCTCGATGATCCCCGGCGAGTCGACGATGTTGCCGGGGTTCATGCGGTTGTCGGGGTCGAATGCCCTCTTCAGGCGCCGGAACGCCTGCATCAGCGTCGGGCCGTACATCCGCTCGAGGAAGGGGCTGCGCGCGCGGCCGTCGCCGTGCTCGCTCGAGATCGTCCCGCCGAACTCGAGCACGAGATCGGTGATCTCGTCGGCGATCGCCTTCACCTGCTCGAGCCCGCGCGGCGTCTTGAGGTCGATGACCGGGCGGATGTGCAGGCAGCCGACGGAGCAGTGGCCGTAGTAGGCGCCCGTGGTGTCGTGCTTGGCGAAGATGTCGGCGAAGCGCGGCACGAAGTCCTTGAGGTGCTTGGGATCGACGCAGGTGTCCTCGACGAAGGCGATCGGCTTCTTGTCCCCCTTCATGCCGAGGAGCAGGCCGAGGCCGGCCTTGCGGAGCTTCCAGATCGACTGCTGCTCCCCGACGTCGTGGGCGACGTGGGCGGCGTAGCCGAAGCGCTCGCGAACGCGCCGCACTTCGAGGGCGTCGACTTTGCTCTTCACCTCGGCGTCGGTCTCCCCCGCGTACTCGACGATGAGGATGGCGCCGGGGTCGCCCTGCACGAACCCCATGCGCGCGCGCTGCTCGATGTTGTTGCGCGCGAGGTCCAGGATCAGCTTGTCGGTCAGCTCGACGGCATAGGGACCGGTTTCGAGAATCGACTGTGACGACTCGAGCGCCTCCTGGATGCTCGCGTAGTGGATGACGTCGAGCGCCGTCTTCCTGGGGCGCCGCACCAGCCGGACCTTCGCCTCCAGCACCGTGAGCAGCGTGCCCTCGGAGCCGACGAGCACCCGCGCCATGTTGAGATTGCCGGGCTTGACGAGCTCGTTCAGGTTGTAGCCGGCGACGCGGCGCCAGTGCTTGGGATAGCGCCTGCGGATCTCGTCCGCGTATTCCGCGCGGATCGCGGCCACCTCGCGGTAGATGCGCCCCTCGGCGCCCTCGAGCCGCGCCTTGGCCTCGAACTCCGCCGGCGTCACCGTACCGAAGCGGACGCGCGTGCCGTCGGCAAGCAGCGCGTCGAGCTCGAGCACGTGCTCGACGGTGAGACCGTAGGCGATGGAGTGCGAGCCACCGGAGTTGTTGCCGATCATCCCGCCGAGCGTCGCGCGGTTGGAGGTCGACGTGTCCGGCCCGAACAGGAGGCCGAGCCCGCGGACGTGATGGTTGAGCTCGTCCTGCACGAGGCCGGGCTGCACGCGCGCCCAGAGCTGCTCGGTGTTGACCTCGACCACGCCGTTCATGTGCTGAGAGAAGTCCAGCACGAGCGCGCGATTGACCGTCTGGCCGGTGAGCGAGGTGCCGCCGCCGCGCGGCAGCAGGGCCACCTGCTGGCGACGGGCGACGTCGAACGCAGCCATCACGTCGTCGGGGTCACGCGGCGTGACGACGCCGAGCGGCTCCACCTGGTACATGGACGCGTCGGTCGAGTACAGCAGCAGCGAGGCGGGATCGAACCGCACGGAGCCGCGGACGACGCGGCGCAACTCGTGCTCGAGGTCGTTCACCGGGCCATTATACCCGCCGCACGTCGCGGGGCCGGCGCGCCGGCGAAGTCGCTGGCATGCAGGTTGCGAAGCGCATTGACCCATGGCGGCCAATGGCTCGCAGCCCGGTGTAGCCCGTCTCTATCCAAATCTGCACGCGCCCAGCTACTGCGCGCACGACCGCGCGCGCGAGATCCGCATGTACATGCCATACGCCGAGGCCAACGCCATTCGTCTGCGGCTGGTGCTCGCCGCGGGCGAGGGGCGCTGGCGCCACGTCTCCACCATCTACCAGATCCCGAACGGCTGGGCGTGGACGCTCTGCCACGAGTGTCCGCCCCACGACGCCCGCCGCGAGGCCGTCGGGGAGTAGAATCGCCGGGTGCGCGTCCTCGTCGTTCTCGCCGCGCTGCTGTCGCTGACGTCCAGCGCGGCGGCCGCGCCGGCCGCGCCCGGGTTCAAGGTGCGGCTCCTCGACGGGCGCTCGCTCGACTCGCGTGACCTGATCGGCAAGAAGATCCTCGTGCTGCGCTTCCAGGCCTCGTACTGCAAACCCTGCGCGCGCGAGTCGGCGGCGCTCGGGCGGCTGACCGAGCGCTATCGCGCGCGCGGCGTCGAGGTGCTGGCCATCCACGTGCAGGACGCGGCGGTCGACGTCCGTCGCTTCATCCGCTCCAACAAGGTCACCTATCCTGTCGCGCTCGATCCCCGGCTCACCATCGGCAACCGCTACGGCTTCAAGGGCACGCCGTACACGGTCGTGATCGACCGCCAGGGCGAGATCGTGGCGCGGCTGCCCGGCGAGTCGGCGGTGACCCGCCTGCCCCGACTGCTCGACGAAATCTTGAAAAAAGAGCCGCCTGTCTAGATGGGGGGCCCCGAAACGGCCCCCCAAACCCCCCAGCGCTCGTCGCGCCCCGGCAAAGCCGTGGCGCGCTTCGATCACCGTCGCAGGTAATGGGGCCCCGAAACGGCCCCCCAAACCCCCCAGCGCTCGTCGCGCCACGGCAAAGCCGTGGCGCGCTTCGATCACCGTCGCAGGTAATGGGGCCCCGAAATCGCCCCAGGTTCTTTAGATTTGCCGCCAGACTCTCTAGAACCACGTCCAGAGGAACGCGAGCATCGCGATGGTCATCACGGCCGTCGCGCCCCAGCCGAAGACGTTCAGCCAGAAGCCGTTGACGCCGGTGCCCATGATCGCGCGGTTGTTGCCGACCAGCATGACCAGCAGCATCAGCGGCGGCGCCAGGAGCCCGTTGATGATGGCCGAGAGGAATAGCATGCGCACGGCGCTGACGCTGAGGGTCTCGAGCACCGCGCCGGCCACGATGGCGCCGCCCAGGATCGTATAGAAGCGCCAGGCCTGGGTCGGCTTGAGGTCGAGGCCGGAGGGCCAGGCGAAGAGCTCGGCGACCGCGAAGGAAGCGGAGCCGGCGAGCACCGGGATGGCCAGGAGCCCGGTGCCGACGAGGCCGAGGGCGAAGAGCACGTAGGCGCCGTCGCCCGCGAGCGGCCTCAGCGCCTCCGCGGCCTCCCGACTCGTCTCGATGTTCGTATGCCCCGCGCGGAACAGGGTGGCGGCGGTGGCGAGGATGATGAAGTACATCACCACGTTCGAGAAGGCCATGCCGGTGAAGACGTCGCGCCGCGCGTCGCGCAGCTCGTGCTCGGTGGCCCCGCGCCGCGCGGCCACCGTGCGGCGCCCCTTCGCACGCTCCTCCTCGACCTCCTGCGAGGCCTGCCAGAAGAAGAGGTACGGCGAGATCGTCGTGCCGAGGATTCCCACCAGCGTCGGCAGGGCGCGCGCGTCCGACGGCAGGCGCGGCAGCAGCGTGTCGCGCAGCGCCGCCGGCCAGTTCGGACGCGCGAGAATGGCGGAGAGGATATAGGCGAAGAGCACGGCGGTGAGCCACTTGAGCCAGGCAGCGAACGTCGCGTACGTCGTGTACACGGTGGCCACGATCACGACGGCGCCGAAGACGGGCACCCAGACACCCGCGGTGAGGCCCGTCAGCATCTCCGCGGCGGGCCAGCCCGCGGCCGGACACGAGGCCGATCCGCGCGCACGTGAGCTGGATGGCCGCCATCAGGGGCAGCGTCGCCAGCGCCGTCCACAGCATGCCCGTTCCGAACGTCGCGCCCGCCACGGCGTAGGTCGTGACGCCGCTCGGGTCGTCGTCGGAGGCGCCCGTGACGAGGCCCGGACCGAGCGCCCGAAAGTACCGGACGAGCGGGTTGTGGCTGTGCTTATCCGCCGTGCGCGGCTCGTTCATAGAGCACAAGCGCGGCGGCGCCGCGCATGGTCAGCCGTTTGTCGCCGGGCACGATCGTGATCCGCGTCGCGGCCAGCGCGCGGGCGAACGCGTGCTCGGCGGCCGCGGCCAGGATCTGCTTCTCCAGCGCGGCGAGCGAGCCGGCCACGCCACCCGTGACGACGACGACTTCGGGATTGAGCCCGTTCACGATCGTCGCCAGCATCGCGCCGAGCGCGCGGCACGCCTCATCGACCACCGCCGCCGCGACGGGCTCGCCCTCGGCCGCCGCGCGGAACACGAGCTCGGCCGTGATCCGCTGCGCGACGCCGCCGGCCGCGAGGAGGAGCGTCGACTCGGCATGGCCGGCGACGCGCGGCCCGTCGAACTTCACGGGCGTGTGACCGAACTCGCCGCCGAAGCCGGCGACGCCACGCACCAGGCGGCCGTCGAGGATGATGCCGGCGCCGAAGCCCGTGCCCGGCGCCAGGACCACGAGCGAGCGCGCGCCGCGCCCGGCGCCGAAACGCCACTCCGCGAGGGCCAGCGCGTTGACGTCGTTGTCGACGAAGACGGGCACCCCGAAATGCGCGGCGAGACGCGCACCGAGCGGCTGGCCGACGAGATCCGCGGCGTGCGGCGCGGGAGCGCCGACGACGCCGGCGTCCACCGGCCCCGGCACGCCGACCCCGATACCGGCCACGGTCAGGCCGCGCGCGGCGAGCGCCCCGCTCACACGCTGGACCAGCCGCTCGATCGTGACCAGCGTACCGGCGGCCGCGGCGTCGTGCGTGAGCACGTTCTCGTCGTGCAGAACCTCGCCATCGGCCGTCACCGCCCCGGCCGCGATCGTCGTCCCGCCCACGTCAACGCCGATCAGAACGGAGTGATCGAGGGGCGGCCCGGGTTCCCCGGGTCGCCCCGAGCGTCGGGGGGTTTGGGGGGCCATTTCGGGGCCCCCCATCATAGGTCAGCGAAGCTGACCAGAATGACGCCGAGCGCGGCCACGGCGGCGCGCGCCGCCGGCGTCCCCAGCCCCACCATCTCCGTCTCGCGCTGACGTCCGTAGCGGCTTCCCGCCAGGTCGGCGTCGAACCGGCCTGGATGCGTCATGAACTCCGAGACGCCGGGGGGCAGCGCGCGCAGGTGGGCGAGCGTCGTGGCCGGCGCCCAGTAGGCGGCGGGGCCGGACTCGCCGAAGAAATGATCCGGCGTGCGCAGCCCGGCCGAGCGCGCGCGCGTGCGGGCGGCGGCGTCCTGGCTCCGCACGGCCACGCCGAGCGTGCGCGCGACCTCCAGGACGACCTCGCGCACCGGCGGATGCAGGCCGACGTGGTGATGGGTGTCGAGGTGCGTGGGGGCGCGCCGAAACACCTTGCGGAACTTCTCCGCCTGCGCCTGCACCTCGGCGCGCACGTCGCCGGCGCTCGCCCGCGCCGCCGCGTGGCGCGCGTCGCGCACGAAGCGGCCGCCGGCCACCAGCGACTTGCCGCGCGTCAGCGGCGAGCCGAGGGTGAGGTTCACGTGCAGCCCGACGCCGAGCCCGCTGTCGAGGAGGCGGGCGACCAGGGTGCGGTCGAGGTCCGCGGTGGCGAGCACCGTCGTGCTCGTGACGATGCCGTGGCGATGCGCGGCCAGGATGCCCTCGCTCACGCCGCGCGTGAGGCCCCAGTCGTCGGCGTTGACGATGAGGCGGCGGCTCACCGCGCGCGCCCCTCGATCATCAGCCGCTCGACGGTCGCCGGCCGCCCGGACGGCAGCGCCGCCTCGCGGTCCATCGCGCGCAGGTGCGCGATACGCTCGTGGCCGATCCGCGGGAACGATTGCGTCTCGCGCGCGAGCACCGAGGGCGCCAGCCCGGCCGCCTCCACCTTCGCGAGCGCGGTCTTGATGCCGAGGAAGTCGAAGATCGTGAACACGAGCCGGCCGCGCGAGACCAGGTGCGCGGGCGCGCCCGCGATGATGCGATCGAGCAGCGCCCAGCCGTCGGGCCCGCCGTTGTCGGCCGCGGCCTGCGCGTCCTCGCGGTCGGCGCCCGGCGGCGTCGGCATCTGCGGCGGGTTGCTGCACACGAGGTCGAAGCGCTCGCCGGTCACGGGCGCGTAGCAATCGCCCAGCCGCGCGTCCACCTCGACGCCGTTCAGGGCGGCGTTGGCGCGCACGGCCGTCACCGCGCCGGGCACGACGTCGGTGGCGACGACGGCCGCGCCGGCCTTCGCGGCCAGCACGGCGGCCAGGCCGAGGCCGGCGCCGATCTCCAGCACGCGCTCGCCGGCGCGGGCGCTCAGGTGGCGGCAGAAGAAGCGCGAGCCGGCCTTCGGCGGCTGCACACCCTCGGGAACGCGGAACAGACAGTCACGCCAGGCGTAGAGGACGACGCCGTCGTCCACTACTTGCCCTGCACGCGCCGGAAGTAGAGGCGGAGGGCCTCCTTCAGCTGCGCGCGCGCGCCGGCCGAGGACTGCGCGTCCTCGAGCTGGTCGATCTCGATCTGCAGCGGCACGCCCTCGCGCTTGACGCCGTCCAGCTCGGCGGTCAGCGCGCAGCGCTCGTCGGACTCGGTGAACACCAGCTTCGCGCGCTTGAAGCCGGCGTCCTCGCGCGCGAGCTGCTCGACGGTCTCGACGATCACGCGCTTGAACGCCTCCTGATCACCCGCCGGCACCGTCGAGAACGCGGCGGTCAGGCTCACCTCACTCATCCCAGACCTTGAGGATGTCGGCGTGCGTCTTCGCCGCGTTGGCGCGGATGGCGAAGGAGATCGCCTCGCGCAGCTCGTCCTCGGTCGCGCCGCTCTGCCTGGCGCCCGCCAGGTCGCGCTTCGCTCAGTGGGTGTTGCCGGCGGCGAGGTTGGCCGCCAGATAGCAGAGGTAGGCGGTCTTGGGATCCAGCGCGCCCTTCTTGAACTTCCACGACGCGATCACCCGCTCTTCCATGTTGCCTCCTAATACCCGGTGGCCCAGGCCATGCCGAACTGCTCGACGCCGGCCTCCAGCCCTCTCGGCGTGACGCGGATGGCGATGGGTCGCGCGAAGTTGAGCGTCGAGTACGACTCCTCTTTCGGCACGACGTTGTGGCCGCGCCTGGCCAGCCCCGCCAGGGCCGCCTCGCCCACGCGGGTGGAGACGAGCACCTCGTCGCCTTCCGTGTGCAGCCGCGGCGCCTCGACCGCCTCCTGGAGCGAGCCGCGCCCGTCCACGAGGTTGGCGATGACTTGAGGGATCGCGGAGACGATCGCGCGACCGCCCGGCGCCCCGACGGTGAGGTACGGCTTGCCGCGCTTGAAGCCGAGCGCGGGCACCATGTTGACGAGCCCGCGCTTGCCGCCGGCGATGGAGTTCGCCTTGCCGGGCTCCGGATCGAACCAGATCATCCCGTTGTTGAGCAGGATCCCCGTTCCCTTCACCACCACGCGCGAGCCCCAGAGCGAGACCGCGGTGTTGGTGAGCGCGACCATGTTGCGCTGCCGGTCGACCACGCCGATGTGCGTCGTGCAGTCGAGCGCGCGGCCCCGCCGCGGCGCGCCGGCGGCCGCGCGCCCGGCGCGGATCTCCTGCGCGGCCACGCGCGCGTGCTCGCGCGAGACCAGGCGCTCCCACGGCCCCTTCACGACGGCGGCGTCGCCGAGGTGCTGGAAGCGGTCGCGGAACGCGCGCTTGATGGCGGAGGCGCGCAGGTGCAAGCCTTCGACGCTCTGCCAGCCGACCTTGGCCGCCGGGAACTCGGCGAGGATGTTCAGCGCCTCCAGCGCGGTCACGCCGCCCGTTGCGCCCGGCGAGAACGCCAGGTCGAGGTCGCGATAGCGGCCGATCACCGGCGGCGCCACGCGCACCTCGTAGGCGGCCAGGTCTCGCTTGGTGATCAGCCCGCCGCCACGCACCATTTCCTGCTCGATCGCCTCGGCGATGGGGCCGAGATAAAACGCGCTGGGGCCGTCTTTCGCGATGACGGCGAGGCTCTCGGCGAGGTCGGGATACTGCACGAGATCGCCTGCCTGCATCGACGGCGGCCGGTGGATCGCGCGGCCGCGGCGCAGGTACACGCGCGCGGTCTCGGGAAACGCGGCGAGCTCTTCGAGGTGCTGCGCGTGCTTGAGCGCCAGGTACCAGTCGGGCACGATTCCCGACCGCGCGATCTCGATGGCCGGCGCGAGCACGTCGGCGAGCGCCATCGTGCCGTAGCGCTCGACGGCCAGCGCCAGTCCGGCCACGGAGCCCGGCACCGCGACGGAGCGGTGGCCATACACGTTGGCCTGGCCCTCCACGTTCGGCCACGGGAAGAGCGCATCCGAGACGCCGCCGATGGTCTTGTACATCGTGGCGTGCGCGCGGAGCGGCGCCATGCCGTTGAAGTCGAGAGCCACCGTCTCACGGCGCTTGGCGAGGTGCACGAGCATCGTGCCGGCGCCGGCGATCGTCGACATGAACGGCTCGACCACCGCCATCACGAACGCGGTGGCCACCGCCGCGTCGACCGCGTTGCCGCCGCGCTCGAGGATGCGCGCGCCGACGTCGGCGCCGCGCGGATGCTCGGCCACGACCATGCCGCGCCTGGCGAGCGGCGTCCGCTTGGTGACGCTCAGCATGGATCGGATCACTGGTAGGGCGCTCCCTCCAGGTATTGCGTGATGGCGACGATCTTGCCCTTGTCGAAATAGAAGAACCAGCCGAACGGATAGCCCCACGCCTCGTCGGCACGGCCGCGGATCAGCGGCCACTGCCGCCGGGCCCAGTTGGCCATCTGCTGGGCGTCGTCGGAGGTGGTGAAGGCGGGGCCGAGCAGCACCTCCACCTGGCCCTTGTCCATGCCGACGGTCACCTGATGCAGGAAGCGGAAGGCCTGAACGGTGAGCGTGTTGGACGCGGCGTCCTCGTGCTCGCGCAGGTACTTCGAGATGCGCTCGCCGAGCACGTCCTCGAAGTGGCGCTTCTCCTCGAACGTCGGCATGCGCCCGTTGGCGGCGACGACCTGCTTTGTCCACATATCGTCGGCGGTCGGCCCCTGCGACGTGCTCTCGTCGATGGTCCTGGTCGCCACCGAGCAGCCCCCGAGGACGAGCGCGGCGAGGAGGACGCGGCCGACGCGACTCACCGCGCCAGCATAGCAGAGGCCGTGTCGCCCATTTCCTAAATGAGCGCGCTCTCGAGGACGATGCCGCGGTCGACCACGCGCGCGGCCTGGGCGAGCAGCCGCGCCGTCTCGACCGGCACGTCCGGCCCCTCGGCGAGCTGGCGCAGCAGATCGATCAGCCGGCGCATCGCGCGCACGAGGTCGCCCTCGTGGCCGCCGAACGACTCGGCGATGATGCCCGACCAGTCGTCGTCACCGGAGGCCCAGCGGAAGACCGAGGGCATGAAGCCGGGCTGCACGCCGACGGGCACACCGAGATGACGCGCGCGCTGGGCCTGGAACACGGTGTCGGCGGCACCGGCGAGCCGGTCGAGGCGGTGCTTGAGCCGCGGACGCTTCTTGAGGAACGCGCGCGCGATCATCGGCTCGCCCGAGCGTGACTCCTCGAGCAGCGCCGAGCACAGCGCGGCGGCCTCGGCGATGGTGAGGTCGTCGAAGAGCCCGCGCGTCACCGTCTCGGCCAGGAGCAGCTCGTTGTCGTGACGGAGACTCGCGATGAGCCGGCCCTTGGGCAGGAGCCGGCCGTCGCGCACGGCGCCGAACTGCTCGAGCACCTCGACCACGCGCAGGAACTCCTGCCAGTAGGCGTTGCGGAACGCATCGAGGGCGGCGCGGCGCTGGGCGACGCGCTCCTGCAGCCGCTCGAGGTCGCGCGAGGCGTGCTCGCAGCGCGTGGTGGCGCCCCACGGGCAGCGGTGACACTCGATGGCGGCCACCGCCGCCTCCGGTCCCTGCTCGCGCTCGCGCGAGATGAGGTCCGGGACGGACAGCCGCTCGAGCTGCTCGGAGAGGTGACGCAGGCCGCGCGGCTCGCCGCGGCGCAGGTCGCGCGGCACGTGCAGCGGCGGCGTGGCCCAGAAGATGCGCTTCACGAGGCCGCTCTTGAGCCGGATCACGGCGCCGTGGGGCAGCAGCGCGTCGAACAGCGTGCGGTGGCCGCGGATCGCGTGGACGCCCAGGATCATGGCCAGGCTCGGCGCGCCCTTGCGCCGGACCAGCGCGAGCCGCCCCGGCTCGGCCTCCGCCGGGCCGCGCTCGCCGCGGCGGCCGCCTTTGCCCATCGCCTGCCGGCGGGCCTCGACCTCCTGGCGCGCCCGCCGGTAGCGGCCGATGCGTCCAAAATCGCCGCACGGCGCCTCGTAGACGCGCGCGCGCGCGAGCGCGTCCTCCAGCGCGCGCACCTCGGCCTCCATCTCGCGGATGCGCTTGAGGTTCTGGTACTGGCCGAACGACGACTCGATCCGCTTTCGCAACAGCTCGGGCGGCGCCCCGGTGCCGAGCAGCAGCGCGACGGAGCCGTAGCCGAGCTTGAACTGGCTCTCGATGGGCTCGGGCGCGCCGTCCACCACGCGCAGGAGATCCTCGAGCCCGTCGCGCGCGTCGAGCGCGATCACGCACTGGCCCTCGGGATCGATGCCGCGCCGGCCCGCGCGGCCCGCCATCTGCGTCAGCTCGTTGTGGGTGAGCGAGCGAAAGCCGCGGTCGGTACGCTTGGTCACGCCCTGCAGCACGACGGCGCGCGCCGGCATGTGGATGCCGAGCGACATCGTCTCCGTCGCGAAGACAACACGGCAGAGCCCGCGCTCGAAGAGCGTCTCGATCAGGCGCTTGAGACCGGGGAGGATGCCCGCGTGGTGCGTGGCCACTCCGATGCGCAGCCCCTGGAAGACGGCCTGGCTCAGCGTCGACTCGCCGATCGACGGGCTCTCGGCCACCGCCTCGCCGATGATCGCGTCCACCTCGCGGCGCTGCTCGCGCGTGATCAGCGGGCGCCCGTCGGCCAGCACGTCCTGCATGGCGCGCTCGCAGCCGGCGCGGCTGAAGATGAAGTAGATGGCCGGCAGCCAGCCGCGCGCGTCGAGGGCCTCGATGAGCACGGTGGGATCGACCACACGGCGCGTGTACCAGCGCCCGCGGTCGTCCTGACCGCGCGTCTCGTCGCCGACGACGTGCGCGCGGCCCTTGCGGACTTCGCCGATGTCGTGGATGTCGCCGGCGAGGTCGGCGATCGAGTAGTGCAGCGGCACCGGCCGGTCCGGATGATAGATGGGCACGATCGGCCGGTGCACGATCGAGATCCAGTCGGCGATCTCCTTGACGTTGGCCACGGTGGCGGAGAGCCCGACCAGCAGCACGTCCTTGGGCGCGCCGACGATGATCTCCTCCCACACCGTGCCGCGGCCCTCGTCGCCCATGTAGTGACACTCGTCGAGCACGATGTAGCCGAGGTCGTCGAGGCCGCTCCCGAAGAGGGCGTTCCTCAGAATTTCCGTGGTCATCACGAGCACCTGCGCCTGCGGATTCACCTTCACGTCGCCGGTGAGGATGCCGACCTTGTCGGCGCCGTAGGCGCGGGTGAAGTCGTTGAACTTCTGGTTCGAGAGCGCCTTGAGCGGCGTCGTGTAGGCGATGCGCCTGCCGGTCTCGAGCGCGCACTGGATCGCGTACTCCGCCACCAGCGTCTTGCCGCTCCCCGTCGGCGCCGACACGATCACCGACTGATCCGCCTCGATGGCGCCGATCGCTTCGACCTGGAAGTCATCGAGGGGGAAGGGAAACTTCGCGCGGAACCGCTCGAAACGCTCCACTTCCACCACGGTACCACGGGTGGTAGGCTCACCCGCGTGATCGTCTTCCACCTGGCCATCACCACCGCCGAGGACTACGCCGCCAAGCGCGAGCCGCATCGTCGTGCCCACCTCGAGCGCCTGCAGGGCCTGCGCGCCGCGGGCATCGTGATCGGCGGCGGCCCCGCTCCCGATGGCCGCCGCGTCGACATCTTCTATCGCCTGCAGCAGGCCGCGCAGATCACGCCCGCGGTGGAGGAGGATCCGTACTTCCTGGCCGGCGCGTGGACGGGCTACACGCCGCACTCGTTCACGCACTTCGTGGAGCCGTGGGAGCAGGTGCCGCTGGTGCTCGACGGCTCGCGCGTGGCGACGATCGTCGAGGGGCCGGTCGGCGACCAGGACATGGCGGAGTTCGCGCTGATCGAGGCGCGCGGCGCCGGCCGTCTCGCCTTCGGCGGCTTCTTCGAGGACGCGCGCACCCTGGCGGTGCTGACGACGGCCCGCGGCGACGAGGCGCTGGCCTGGCTCACCGACACCGGCTTCTGGAAGAAGGACGCCCTCACCGCGCGCCCCTGGCTCCACGTGCTGTGAACAAAGGGGGCCTCGAAGGGCCCCCTTTACCCCCGACGCTCGGAAGCGCCCCGGGGAACCCGGGGCGCTCCTCGGACGCTCCTCGGAGGCGGACGCTATAATTCCCGGCCGGAGGCACCCATGAGACGACCTCTGCTGGCCGCGCTGGTGCTGTTTGCGGTGGCGGCGGCGCCGCTGCCGCGGCAGCCCGTGGCCGATGCGCAGTCCAAGACCCTCGTGGTGACCGGCTACGGTGGCCGCTGGTCGGAGGTGATGAAGAAGGCGCTCGTCGAGCCGTTCGAGAAGAAGTACGACGCCCGCGTCGAGATCGTCACCGGCATCACGACGGAGTGGGTCGCCAAGCTCATGGCCGCCGGGCCCGACCACCCGCCCTTCGACGTGGTGATGGGCAACGAGCCGCCGCTGCCCATCCCGAGAGAGCGCGGGTTCTTCGAGAAGCGCAACACGGCGGCGGCGCCGAACATCAAGAACGTCTACGACAAGGCGCTGATCGGCGACACGAGCCTGGCCATCTTCTGGGGACGCATCGGGCTCGCGTACCGCACCGACATGGGGCTGAAGCGGCCGTCGGCGTGGAAGGATTTCTGGGATCCGTCCTACGACGGCAAGCGCGGCATCTACGTCATCGGCAACACGCTCGGCATCAACTTCCTCTTCATGGCCGACCGGCTCTACGGCAAGGACTCCTTCGACGTCGACGCCGGCATCGCGGCCATCAAGCGGCTCAACGCGAAGATGGTCGACTTCACCGGCACCATGCAGAAGCACCTGGAGTCGAAGGAGGTCGGCATCGCCGTGCTGCACGACGGCGATACCTACGATCTCGCCAAGCGCGGCTTCCCCGTGGACTGGGTGGCGCCGAGCGAGGGGGTGCCGATCCTGGACCAGGTGATCCAGGTCACGCGCGGCAGCAAGAACAAGGACCTCGCGTGGAAGCTGATCGACATGTACCTCTCGCCGGAGGTGCAGGCGGCGTTCGCGAGCGAGCTGTTCTTCAGCCCGACCAACAAGACGGTGAAGCTCCCGCCCGAGGTCGCGAAGAAGCTCATCAACGGCCCCGCCGACGTGGAGAGGCTCGTCACCTTCGACTGGAACCAGATCGTCAAGCAGCGACCGCAGTGGACCGAGCGCTGGAACAAGGAGCTTCGCTGAGCGAGGCGCGCGCCGCCGACGTCGCCCTGCGCGGTCTGCAGAAGCGGTACGGCGCCACGCGCGCGCTCGACGGCGTGTCGCTCGACGTCACGCCGGGCGAGTTCTTCACCCTCCTCGGGCCCTCGGGCTGCGGCAAGACCACGACCCTGCGTGCCATCGCCGGCTTCGTCGCGCCGGACGCGGGCGACGTGCTCATCCGCGGCACGCGCGTCAACCAGGTGCCGCCGCACCGGCGTCACGTGGGCCTCGTCTTCCAGTCGTACGCGCTGTTCCCTCACCGCACCGTGCAGCAGAATGTCGCCTTCGGCCTGCGGATGCAGCGCACGCCCCGGGCCGAGATCGATCACCTGGTCGCCGAGGCGCTGGCCCTCGTGCAGTTACCCGAGCACGGCGCGCGCTATCCGCGCGAGCTGTCCGGGGGCGAGCAGCAGCGGGTGGCGCTGGCGCGCGCGCTCGTCACCCGGCCCGCCGTGTTGCTGCTCGACGAGCCGCTCGGCGCCCTGGACAAGAAGCTGCGCGACCACATGAAGATCGAGCTCAAGCGCCTGCAGCGCGACGTCGGCGTCACCACGATCTACGTGACGCACGACCAGGAGGAGGCCCTGACGATGTCCGACCGCGTGGCCGTCATGCGCGCCGGACGGGTCGAGCAGGTCGGCGCGCCGCGCGACATCTACGAGACGCCGGGCACCGTCTTCGTGGCCGGTTTCATCGGCAACACCAACCTCCTCGCCGGCCGCAGCCGCGGCGGCGCCGCCGTCGAGTGCGGGGGCATCACCATCGGGGTGGCGGCCGGCGCGCCGTCGGCCGGCGCGCCGGTCACGGTCGCGGTGCGGCCCGAGCGCATCCGTCTGGACGACGCGGGCCGGCTCGACAACGAGGTGACGGCGACCGTCGCCCACGTCGTCTACCAGGGGGAAACCGTGCGATATCTCCTCGCCGCCGACGGCGGGCTCGAGCTGCAGGCCGTCGAGCTCGGCCGTGTGCGCTTTCCGGCCGGCAGCCGGGTGCGGGCGGGCTGGGCGGCGGCCGACGCCCATGTGCTGTCGTCATGAAATGAGACCCTGTCGTCATGAATGAGACCCTGTCGTCATGAGCAAGGCGCGGATCGGCATGGTCACCGTCGGCCAGGCGCCGCGTGGCGACGTCGTGCCCGACATGGCGGCGCTGCTGCCGGGCGTCGAGATCCTCGAGGCGGGGGCGCTCGACGGCCTGGACCGCGCGGCCATCGCGCGCCTGGCGCCCGCGGGCGACGACGAGATCCTCGTCACGCGGCTCGCGGACGCCTCGTCGGTCTTCGTCGGCAAGTCCCACGTGCTGCCGCGGGTGAAGGCGCGCATCGCGGCCCTCGAGGACCAGGGTGTCGCGCTCACGGTCCTGCTCTGCACGGGCGCGTTCCCGAGGATGGCCGCGCGGCGGCCGCTGCTCGAGCCGCAGCAAGTCCTGCTCGGAGTGCTGCGCGGGCTCTCGCATCCCGGGCGGCTCGGCGTGCTGACGCCGTCCGAGCGGCACGTGCCGCAGACGACGGCGCGGTGGCGCGCCGACGGCTTCGACGCGGCGGTGGTGCCGCTCTCGCCCTACGAGGAGCACGATCCGGCCTCGCTCGCCCGCGCGACGGCGGCGTTGCGCGCGGCGGAGGCCGGCCTCGTCGTGATGGACTGCATCGGCTTCCGCGACGTCACCCGGCGGGACCTCACCGCCCGGCTCGGCGTCCCGGTGCTCGTCGCGAATCTCCTGGTGGCGCGGCTGGCCGCGGAGCTGCTGGCGCTCTCATGAGCGCGGGCGCGCGGCTGCTCCTGCTGCTGCCCTTCACGGCGCTGCTCGGCGTGTTCTTCGCGGCACCGCTGGCGCTGATGGTCGCCATCAGCCTGTCGCGCCAGTCGTTCGGCGAGCTGCAGTGGACGTTCACGCTCCACCACTACGCGCGGTTCTTCTCGGACGCCTACTACATCGGCGTGCTGTGGGACACCCTCGTGCTCGGCGCTCTCGTCACGGTGATCGCGCTGCTCCTCGGCTATCCCCTCGCCTATCACCTGGCCCGCACGCGCTCGCGCGCCAAGCCCTTGCTGCTGGTGGCCGTGCTCTCGCCGCTGCTGGTGGGGATCGTGATCCGCTGCTACGGCTGGATGATCCTGCTCGCCGACCGCGGGCTGATCAACGCCACGCTGGTCGAGCGCGGCTGGCTCGCGCGGCCGCTACCGCTCATGTACAACCGCTTCGGCGTGGCGGTGGCGCTCGTGCACGTCTTCCTGCCGTTCATGGTGCTGTCGCTCACCGGCGTGCTCAAGCGCATCGACCCGCACGCGCTGGAGGCGGCCCTGACGCTGGGCGCCTCCCCGCGCCGCGCCTTCCTGGAGGTCACGCTGCCGCTGTCGCTGCCGGGCATCCTCGCCGGCTCGCTGCTCGTCTTCTCGCTGGCGATCTCCTCGTTCGTGGTGCCGGTGCTGCTGGGCGGCTTCAAGGTCCAGGTGCTGCCCATGATCGTCTACGAGCAGGTGCTGTCGGTCTTCGACTGGCCGTTCGGCGCCGCCAACGCCTTCGTGCTGCTCGTGATCTCCATCGCGCTCATCGCCGTCTACATCCGCGTGACCGAGCGTGCGCTGCGGGGCATCGTTTGATCCTCCGCGCCGCGGTGTCCGCAGTGTACGCATTTTTGCTCGTCCCGATGCTCGTCGTCGTGGTGGCGGCCTTCAACAGCGGCTCGTTCTTCACGTTCCCGCCGCAGGGCTTCTCGCTGCGCTGGTTCGCCAACTTCTTCGCGCGACGCGAGTTCATGCAGGCGCTGCGGCTGTCCACCGAGCTGGCGCTGTGGACGGCCGTGCTGTCCACGCTGGCCGGCACGCTGGCCGCCATCGCGCTCGTGCGCGGGCGATTCCGCGGCCGCGGTGCGGTGAACGCCTTCGTGACCTCGCCCCTGCTGCTGCCCCAGATCCTCACCGGCGTCGCGATGCTGCAGTTCTTCACGCTGGTCCGCCTGCACCAGACGTACTGGGCCCTCCTGATCGGCCACGTCGTGGTGACCACGCCGTACGTGGTGCGCACGGTCACGGCCACCCTGACCCACTTCGATCTGGCCCTGGAGGAGGCCGCCCAGAGCCTCGGCGCCCATCCGGTGCGCGCGTTCCTCGAGGTGACGTTGGGCGTGATCAAGCCCGGGGTGGTGGCCGGCGCCATCTTCGCGTTCGCGATCTCCTTCGACAACTTCACCCTCTCGCTCTTCCTGACCTCCTCCCGCCTGACGCCGCTTCCCATCGAGTTATTTGCGTATCTCAAGTACTCGTTCGATCCGACCGCCGCCGCCGTGTCGGCGGTGGCCATCGGCGTCGCGCTGGTGGTGGTGCTCGGCATCGCGCGCGTCGTGGGCCTCGAGGAATTCACCGGCTTCTGATGGCGCCGCTCCGCGACGTCAGCGCCGCCGAGATCGAGTCGCTCGCGATCGGCGCCTGGATCCTGGGCACCGGCGGCGGCGGCAGCCCCTACCTCGCGCTGCTGAACATGCGCCGGCTCTACCGCGACGGCGTGGTCGTGCGGCTGATGGATCCGATGGACCTCGCCGACGACGACCTCGTGGCCATCGTCTCCAACATGGGTGCGCCGCTGGTCGGCCAGGAGCGGCTCACCGATCCGCGCACCATCGAGCGCGCGGTGCGGATGATGGAGGAGTACCTGAACCGGCGCTTCACCGCCGTGATGTCGCTCGAGATCGGCGGCGGCAACTCGATCCAGCCGTTCATGGCCGCGGCCATGCTCGGCCTGCCCGTGGTGGACGGCGACTGCATGGGCCGCGCCTTCCCCGAGGCGCAGATGACCTCCTTCGCGATCCACGACCTGCCGATGTACCCGCTCACGCTCGCCGACGTGCGCGACAACGCCGTCATCGTCGCGCGCGCGCAGTCGTGGACGTGGATGGAGCGGCTGTCCCGCACGGCGTGCGTCGCCGTCGGCTCCATCGCCGGCACGTGCAAGGCGCCCCGCACGGGCAAGGAAGTGAAGGAGTGCGGCATCCTCTATACGACCAGCAAGGCCATGCGGCTGGGGCAGGCCGTGCAGGCCGCGCGCCGGGAGCACCGCGACCCCGTGCAGGCGGTGATCGACACCGAGCGTGGGCTGCGGCTCTTCACGGGCAAGGTGCAGGACGTCGCGCGCCGCGCGACGGAGGGATTTCTGCGCGGCACCGCCGCGCTGGAGGGGCTGGACGCGGACCGCGGCCACACGTTCTCCCTCGCCTTCCAGAACGAGTTCGCCGTCGGCTGGCTCGACGGCGCGCCGCGCGTGACGACGCCGGACCTGATCTGCGTGCTCGACACGGTCTCGGGCGATGCCATCGGTACCGAGACGCTGCGCTACGGCCAGCGCGTGACCGTTGTGGCGCTCCCCGCGGCCCCGATCCTCTTGACGCCGAAGGGCCTGGAGCACGTGGGCCCGCGCGCCTTCGGCTACGACCTCGACTTCCGCTCGGTCTTCGCGTGATATGAACACGGGCGATCTTGGGCAGAACGTCGAGCGGCGGAGCCCGATGGCCACGCCCGTCGCGAGGCCGACCGTCGAGCGGCGGAGCCCTGCGAAGCCGCTCCGACGCCGTATAGGCATCGACGTAGGCGGCACCAACACCGACGCCGTCCTCCTCGACGGCGAGCGCGTGGTCGCCGCCGTGAAGACGCCGACCACGGCCGACGTCACCGGCGGCGTGACGCGCGCGCTGGCCGAGCTGCTGGCAACGGAGCCCAGTCGCATCTCGGACAGGCCACCCACCGAGCGAGCCGGGCTGGCGGACCCCGCTACAACAATCAGTGCCGTCATGATCGGCACCACCCACTTCACCAACGCCGTCGTCCAGCGCCGCGGCCTCACGCGCGTCGCCGCGGTGCGCATCGGCCTGCCGGCCAGCGCGTCGCTGCCGCCGTTCGTCGACTGGCCGGACGATCTCGCCGAGCTCGTCCGCGGCGAGGTCGTCATGCTCGAGGGCGGCCACGAGTACGACGGCCGGCCGATCGTGCCGTTCGACACCGCCGGCATGCGCGCCGCGGCGCGCCGGTTCCGGCAAACCGGCGTCAGCTCCGTGGCCGTGGCGTCGGTCTTTTCGCCGCTCGACCCGTCGTGCGAGGAGCAGGCGGCGGCCATCCTCGCCGACGAATGCCCGGACGCCGCGGTGACGCTCTCGCACCGCCTCGGCCGCATCGGGCTGCTCGAGCGCGAGAACGTGACGCTCCTCAACGCATGCCTGCTCGACCTCGCGCGGAAGACCGCGCGCGCCTTCACCGACGCGCTGCGCGCCAGCGGCATCGACGCGCCGCTGTACCTCACCCAGAACGACGGCACCGTGATGCTGGCCGAGGTCGCCGAGACGTACCCCGTCTACTCGTTCGCCTCGGGACCGACCAACAGCATGCGCGGCGCGGCGTTCCTGTCGCGTCTGGCCGACGCGCTCGTGGTGGACGTCGGCGGCACCACCACCGACGTCGGCGCGCTCCGCCACGGTTTCCCCCGCGAGGCGAACAACGTCGTCGAGGTCGGCGGCGTGCGCACGCTCTTCCGCATGCCCGATCTCCTCTCGCTCGGGCTCGGCGGCGGCAGCCTCGTGACCCTCGATCCGCTCACCATCGGCCCCATCAGCGTGGGCTATCGGCTGACAACGGAGAGCCGCGTGTTCGGCGGGGCGACGCTCACCGCGACCGATGTCGGCGTCGCCGCGGGACTGCTGGACCTCGGCGATCGCCGGCGCGTGGCCGACCTGCCGGCCCCGCAGGTGGACCGGGCGCTCGCGAAGATCCGCGCGACGCTCGAGGAGGCGGTCGACCGCGTGAAGACGGAGGCCGGCGACGTGCCGCTGGTCGTCGTGGGCGGCGGGGCGTTCCTCGTGCCCGAGCGGCTGGCCGGGGTGTCGTCGGTCGTCGGCGTCGAGCACCAGGCCGTGGCCAACGCCGTCGGTGCGGCCATCGCCCAGGTGAGCGGCGAGGTGGACCAGATCTTTCAGGCGCTGCCGCGCGAGGAGGCGATCGCGCGAGGGCGCACGATCGCCGAGGATCGTGCCGTCACCGCCGGCGCCGCGCGCGCGACGCTGCGAACGGTGGAGGTCGAGGACCTGCCGATCGCATACCTGCCCGGCAACTCGCTGCGCGTGCGCGTCCGCGTGGTCGGCGAGATCGCCGATGGCCGCCCTTGACGACCACGACGGCCGGGCGTACTCAGACGGCGTGGCCCTGCGAGTCCTGTTGCTCGTGGTCGCGCTCGTCTCCCCCACGCTCACCACCCTGGCGCACATCGATCCCCCCGATCCCTCCTGGATCGGCGGATACTGGGACGACGACGATTTCGACTCGGTCGTCGATTCAATTCTGCACACCTGCGCGGTCGAGCCCGCGTCACCCGCCGACGTCGGCCCGCCGCGGGCGTTTGTGGCCCAGCTCGGCACGCTCGAGCTCAACACGATCCCGCCGCCGGTCGCGACGACCGACGCCCCGCGCGGGCCTCCCGCTGCCCTCCTGACCGAAGCCTGAACGCGGCCCCAAGCGGCAGTGCGCTGTCGCGCGCGGCGTCCACCCGTGCGCGCCGACGGCTGCGCGCGCCCCCAGTGCGTCCGGTTCTGTATCAGAAGGAGGCCTGCCATGCGGCGAATGATCGGCACGATGCTCGCCCTCGTCCTCACCACGTGCTTGCCGGCCCTGAGCGCCGCCCAGGCGCCGATGATCCTGCAGCAATCGGCCACGGCGCCGGCGCCGCGCTGGGAGGTCTCGCTGGAGGGCCGCGTCGGCTTTCCGACGGGATACATCAGGGTCAGCGAGACGGTGACGCATGGCACGCGCCTGCGCCTCAGCGACCTGGGTCTGGACGTGTCCGAGGCCGTCGAGGCGGGCGTCGCGTTCTGGCTCACGCCCCGCGATGCCGTGCGGGCAACCTACCTCTATTACTTCCTGCGTGGCAGCGCCACGCTCGACCGGTCGATTGCCTACGACGGCCAGGAGTACACCGCCGGCGCGGTGGACACGAACACCGACTTCTCCCGCATCAGCCTGGCCTACGAGCGCCTGCTCACAACCGTGCTCGACCACGGGCGACTGATCGGCAGCGCCGGCCTCACGTACGTCCTGCTGAATGCGGGCCTCACCCAGCACGGCAAGACGAAGGCCGAGGATTTCTATCTTCAAGAAATGC
>QHSB01000247.1 GCA_003220335.1 Candidatus Rokuibacteriota bacterium | reverse complement strand
TCCACGCCGTCGTCGCTGAGCTTGCGGATCTTCGCCAGGCTGAAGACCTGGAATCCACCCGAGTCGGTGAGGATCGCGCCCGACCAGCCCATGAAGTGGTGCAGGCCACCGAGGTCGCGCACCACGTCGGGGCCGGGCCGCAGGAGCAGATGGTAGGTGTTGCCGAGGACGACCTGGGCGCCGGCGCCCTGGAGATCCTCGGGCGTGAGCGCCTTGACGGTGGCCTGTGTGCCCACGGGCATGAAGACGGGCGTGTCCACCATGCCGTGCGCAGTGGTGAGCCGGCCGCGGCGCGCGGCGCCGTCGGTCGCGAGGAGCTCGAAGCGGCTCACGCGATCAGCATGGCGTCGCCGTAGGAGTAGAAGCGGTAGCGGGCGTCGACGGCGTGGCGGTACGCGCGCAGCACGGCCTCGCGGCCGGCGAAGGCGGCGACGAGCAGCAACAGCGAGGAGCGCGGTAGGTGGAAGTTGGTCAGCAGCGCGTCCACCACGCCGAAGCGATGCCCGGGCCGGATGGTGAGGTCGGCGACGCCCTCGAACGGGCGTACCCGGCCGTGCTCGTCGGCCGCGCCCTCCAGCGTGCGCACCGTCGTCGTGCCGACGGCCACCACGCGGCGGCCGTCCGCGCGCGCGCGGGCGATGGCCGCGGCCGTCGCCGGCGCGATGCTCGCCCGCTCCGGCGGAATGCGGTGCGTCTCCACGGTCGCCGCGGTGACGGGCCGGAAGGTCGCGGGTCCGACGTGCAGGGTGACCGCGTGGACCTCGACGCCGGCCGCGCTCAGCCGTTCAAGAACCTCTCGCGTGAAGTGCAGCCCGGCCGTCGGCGCCGCCACCGAGCCCGGCGCCGTCGCGTACACGGTCTGGTAGCGCTCCCAGTCTTCGGGCGCCGGCTTGGCGTGGCGCGCGATGTACGGCGGCAGCGGCGGCAGCCCGTGCGACTCGAGCAGCGCGGCGATCGTCCCCTGCTCGCGCGCGATCACGCGCGCGCCGTCGGGATCGGCGCCCATCACGCGCAGCCGTACCCCGCCGGCGCGGAGATGTGCGCCGGGCTTACAGCGCCGGCCGGGACGGACGAGGGCGCGCCAGGTGTTCTCGTTCAGCGGCTCGACGAACAGCAACTCCACCGGGCGGCCGGCATCGTCTTCGGCCAGCACGCGCGCGGGAATCACCCGTGAGTCGTTCACCACGAGACAGTCACCGGCCCGCAGCAGGCCCGGCAGATCGCCGAACGCGCGGTCCTCCAAGCCGGCAGCGCGACGCAGCACCAGGAGACGCGAGGCATCGCGCGTCTCGGCAGGCGCCTGGGCGATCAGCTCCCTCGGCAGCTCGTAATCGAACTCGTCAACTGGGGGGCCTCGAAATGGCCCCCCACACCCCCCAGCCCCCGGAACCGCCCCCGGGAAACCGTGGCGGTCCTCGATCACCCCCAACACTCGGGGCGCCCCGGGAAACCCGTGGCGCCCCCTCGACTGCCGGCCGCGATCTAGCCGATCTGGCCCCACACCCCCCGACACTCGGGGCGCGCCGGGAAACCCGTGGCGCCCGTCGATTGCCCGGCGCCGTCTAGCCGATCTTGCTGCCGGGGGCGACGGGCTGGTCGACGTTGAGCAGCACGACCTCGCCGCGCTCGTCGTAGGCGCCTATCACCAGGACTTCGGAGACGAAGGGGCCGATCTGCTTGGGCGCGAAGTTGACGACGGCGATCACCCGGCGGCCGACGAGGTCGGTGGCGGCGTAGCGCGCGGTGATCTGGGCGCTCGAGCGCTTGACGCCCAGGTCGGGGCCGAAGTCGATCCAGAGGCGGTAGGCGGGCTTGCGCGCCTCCGGGAAATCCCGAGCGTCGGTGACGACGCCGACGCGCATGTCGACCTTCTCGAAATCAGGCCAGGAGATCGTCACGGCGCGAGGCGCGCGCCAAGCGGAAGCGAGCCGAGCGTCGTGCCCGGGTAGAAGAACTCGAGGATCTTGCGCGCGGCGTAGCCCTGCTCGGCCATGCCCTTGGCGCCCCACTGGCACATCCCGACGCCGTGGCCATAGCCGCGGCCGGAGAAGCGCGCCCAGTCGCCGTCGATGGCCACGGCGAAGAGCGTGGACTTGAGCGTGTCGTAGCCGATCATGCGCCGGAAGTCGTTGCCGCGCAGCCGGGCGCTGCTCCGCGCGCCGTGCACGGTGACGGCCGAGGCGCGCAGCGAGGGCGTGCGTTCGCTGATCTCGATAGCGCTGATGGCGCCGACATTGACGTCGTTCCTCCGAAGAAGCTCCGCCAGGTCCGTGAGCCTCAGATCCAGGTTCCAGTAGTAGTGCGGCGAGCCGGCGGAGAACTCGCAGCGCACGGGCTTGAGCGCGGGCATGGTGCGCGCCGCGAAGACCATGCGCGGGTCCTCGGTGTAGCCGCCGCTTTCCGTGTGGTAGAAGGCCGGAAACACCTCGCCTTCCCACAGGAGCACCTGCCCCGTGGTCTCGCGGACGGCGCCCCAGGCGGGCGAGGCCGCGGGCACGCGACCGGCGTACTGCTGGTGCGCGGTCGAGGCGAGGATGTGGAACGGCTTGCCGGCGGCGAGGTTGCGGTGATAGGCGGCGTAGGTGCGGGCGACGACGGCCTGCGCCCGCAGCATCGCCGGCGGCCACTTCTCGCTGGCCTCGGCCCGCAGCACACCGACCACGTACTCTTCCAGCGGAACCTCGTTCACCACGGCGAAGCCGTCGCCGCTGCGCACGATCTCGAGCGGCGACGGATACTCGCGGCCGTTCAGGCGGATCGGGCGGTCGCTTCGCAGCCGGAACGCGGGCGCGCGCCGGCCGTCGATCTCGACGGCGCCGCTGACGACGACGGGACGGACGACGCTCGCGCGCCAGGCGCCGGACGCGCCCGGGCCCAGCTCGACCACGTCGATGTCGTCGCCGCGCAGCTCGGCCACGCGCGCGCCGTCCACCACGGCCACGCGGATCGTGTCCTGGGCCGCGGCCGGCGCGACGAGCGCCACCAGCGCGACCACCGTCACGAGCGCCGCGCGCTCGGTCGCCCTCACCGGCGGCCGAAGAGCCAGAACAGCAGGGTGAGCAGCAGCGACAGCCCGATGGAGGTGGCGAGCGGGAAGTAAAAGTGCCAGTGGCCGCGCTGGATGTGGATGTCGCCCGGCAGTCGGCCGATCCACGGCACGCGGCCGACGAAGACGAGGAGCACGCCGGCCAGCGCGATCATGAGACCGAGCACGATGAGCGTCTTGCCGATGTCGTTCACGGCGTCCGCCTCGCTCAAAAGAGCGTGCTCTGCCCGGGCGCCTGCCCCGCCGGCGGCTGCTTGCCGAGATGCGCGTAGGCCTCGCGGGTCACGCGGCGGCCGCGCGGCTCGCGCGCGACGAAGCCGATCTTCAAGAGATAGGGCTCGACGATCTCCGAGAGCGTCTCCGCCTCGTCGTTGATGGTTGCCGCCACCGCCTCCAGGCCGACCGGCCCGCCGCCGTACACGTCCACGATCGCCTCGAGGAAGCGCCGATCGAGCTTGTCGAGTCCGCGCGCGTCCACGCCCTCCCGGGCGAGCGCGTCCCGCGCCACCGCCTCGGTGATGGCGCCGTCGGCCTTGACCTGGGCGTAGTCGCGCACGCGCCGCAGGAGCCGGTTGGCGACGCGCGGCGTCCCCCGCGAGCGCCGCGAGATCTCGCGCGCGCCGACGGCGTCGATGCGCGCCTCGAGGATCGTCGCCGAGCGGATGATGATCCGCGTCAGCTCCTCGTCGGAGTAGAAGTCGAGGTGGTGGAAGATGCCGAAGCGCTCGCGCAGCGGCGCCGACAGCATGCCCGGGCGCGTCGTGGCACCCACGAGGGTGAACGGCGCGAGCCGGTGCTTGATCGAGCGCGCGTGCAGGCCCTTCTCCATCACGAAGTTGACGGCGTAGTCCTCCATGGCGGGATACAGCAGCTCCTCCACGATGCGCGGCAGGCGGTGGATCTCGTCGATGAAGAACACGTCCTTCTCGGCGAGGTTGCTGACGAGCCCGACGAGATCGCCGCCCCGCTCGATGGCGGGGCCGGCCGTGGTCACGAGGTTGGTGCCCATCTCGTTGGCGATGATGCCGGCCAGCGTCGTCTTGCCGAGGCCGGGCGGGCCGTAGAGGAGCACGTGATCGACGCACTCCCCGCGCTGCTTGGCCGCCTCCACGGAGATCCGCAGGCTGGCCACCGCCTGGTCCTGGCCGACGTACTCCTCGAAGGAGCGCGGGCGGAGCGCGCGCTCGAACGGCGCGTCGTCCGGCGCCGCCGCGCGGCTGAGGATCCGGCTGTCCTCCGCGGTCACGCTCACGTCCTCGCCTTCGCCGCCGCCTGGCTGCGATAGATCTCGTCGAACAGCTCCTCGGGCGTGGTGACCGTCGGGCGCCGCCGGAGCGCGTCGGTGATGAGCTGCGAGGCTTCGGACGGGCGATGGCCGAGCTGCTTGGTGAGCACCTCCCAGACGAGCTCGCGCAGCCCCTCGGCGTCCGGAGGCGCCGGGCTCGTGGCGGGCGCGTCGGCGGGTGCGTCCTCGCGGGCGAGCGCGAACTTCGCGACCTTCGCCTGCAGCTGGGCGACGATGTTCTTCGCCTTCTGCGGCCCGATGCCCGGCAGGCCCCTCAGGTACTTCTCGTCCTGGCGCGCGATGGCCGCCGCCAGCTCCGCCACCGGCGCCGCCAGCGCGCGCGCCGCCACCATGGGGCCGATGTCCTTGACCGTGATGAGCCTCTCGAAGAACTCCTTGTCGAGGTCCGAGGTGAAGCCGATGAGCACCGGGCGCGGCTGGTCGCGCGTGGCGTGATAGTAGATGACCAGCGCGAGCTCGCTCGCCTTGTCGCCGTCCTCCGCGTGCGCGCCCTCGAGCGCGCGCAGCGCGATCGGCGGCAGGAAGACCTCGTACCCGACACCGCCCACCTCGAGGATGATCCGGTCCTCGAGCCGCCGGCGCAGCCGCCCGTGCAGGGTGGCGATCACGCCAGGCGGCCTCCGGCTCGCGAGAGCCCGGTGAGCGCCAGCGCGAGCGCATCGGCCACGTGGCTCGGCCGCGGCAGCGCCGGAAGCCGCAGCAGCCGCCGCACGCTCTCCTGAACCTGCGCCTTCGAGGCGTTGCCGTAGGCGGCGACCGCGCGCTTGACCTCGGCGGGAGCCAGCGCGAGCACGGGCACTTTGTGCTGCTCGGCGGCCAGACAGATCACGCCGCGCGCGTGCGCCATGAGGAGCGCGGTGCGCGGAAAGCTGTACTCGGCGTAGAGGTCCTCGATGACGACGGTGGACGGCGCGTGCTCGGCGAGCAGGCGGTCCACGCCGTCGTAGATCTGCTGCAGGCGCGATTCGAGGGGGCGGCCGGCGTCGGTGCTGATCACGCCGCTGGCAACGACGACGGCGAGCTTCGGGCCGGGCTCGATGAGCCCGTAGCCCGTGGCCACGAGACCGGGGTCGATGCCGAGGAAGCGCCCGCTAGGCAGCCGAGATGGCCTCGAGGACCTCGTCGGGAATGTCGTAGTTGGCGTAGACGGACTGTACGTCGTCCAGCTCCTCCAGCGCTTCGATCAGCTTGACCACCGACGTGGCGTCCTTGCCCTCGACCTTCACCGTCGACTGCGGCACGTACGTCACCTGCCCCTCGGTGATCGGCACGCCCGCCCGGGCCAGCGCGTCGCGCACCTCGTCCATTTGAGCAGGCGCGGTGGTGATCTCGAAAGCTTTTTCGACCCGACGCGCGTCGGTGGCGCCCGCCTCCAGCGCCTTCTCGAGCAGATCGTCCTCCGAGATCTTGTCCGCGTCCACCGAAATGATGCCCTTGCGATCGAACATCCAGGCGACGGCGCCCGACGACCCCATGTTGCCGCCGAACTTCTCGAACGCGTGCCGGAGCTCGGGCCCGGTGCGATTGCGGTTGTCGGTCAGCACGTGGATCAGCACGGCGACGCCGCCGGGCGCGTAGCCCTCGTAGGTGATCTCCTCGTACGACTCGCCCGGCAGCTCGCCGGTGCCCTTCTGGACCGCCCGCTTGATGTTGTCCTGCGGCATGTTGACTTCCTTGGCCGACTCCATGGCCGCCTTCAGCCGCATGTTGCCCTTCGGATCGCCGCCGCCGTTCTTGGCGGCGACGGTGATCTCGCGGAGGATCTTGGAGAAGAGCTTGCCGCGCTGCACGTCCGCCTTGCCCTTCTTGCGCTTGATCTGCGACCACCGTGAGTGCCCTGACATCGCCGTTATCCTCTTTCGTTCGAGAGTGCGGCCTTCAGCCGTTTCACCCGCTCCAGGCGCCGCTCGCGCCGGGCCAGCGCGCCCTGCCAGCGGCGCCGCTCACCCTCCGTGCGGGGCGTGAAGGGTCGGCACGCCTGCGGCCGCAGGTCGCCGCCAAGGTGCACGTAGGTCAGGTACGCCGTGCAGGCGTGACGGACCTCGCCGCTCCACGGCTGCTCGGCCAGCACCTTGACACCCACCTCCAGCGACGACGAGCCGACGTAGTTGAGGCCGGCCTTGAACGTCACCACCTCGTGCGTGGAGATCGGCGTGTAGAAGTCCATCGCGTCGAGGCACGCCGTCATCACCAGGCCCTTGCAGTACCGCATCGACAGGATCCCGCCCGCCTCGTCGAGCTCCATCAGCATCTTGCCCGGGAACATCATGTTGCCGAACAGCGCGTCCTCCGGCAACACCGAGCGCGCGGACTCGAACCGCCACTGGAACTCCTCGTTGGCGGAGGTGTCGATATCCCGCAGGCGCGCCTGCTTCTGGGCAAAGCGCGCGAGGCGCTGCTCGCGCCGGGCCTGCGCGGCCTCCACCAGCGCCTGCTCGGCGGCGGCGCGCGGCTCGATCTTGCTACCGACCGCGCGCGGCCGCTCCTGCTCGTCCACGCTCACGAAGACGAGGTGCGAGTTCAGCGTGACGGCGCGGGCGCCGGTGGCGACGTTCTCGGCCCAGACGCGCACGGCCACCTCGAGCGACGAGGTGCCGATGTACTCCACGCGGGCGCGCAGGATCGCGATCTCTCCGACCTTGACCGGATGCAGGAAGTCGATGTCGTCCATGGCGCCGAGGAGGACGGTGCCCCGCGCGACGCGCGCCGCGGCCATGGTGCCCGCCTGGGTGATCCACTGCATCATGCGGCCGCCGTGGATCTGCCCGGGCGCGCCCGCATGCTCCGGGAACACCCACTGGATCGTCTCGGTGACGGTGTCGGAGATCGATGGCATGAACACGAGCGCCCCCGGTTGTCGGTCGTTCGGGGGCGCCGGTCTGTTTCTAGCACGGCCGCGTGCCGGCGCGCAACGCGCCGGGGCGTCACCGCGACGACCGGCTCAGGAACCAGGCTGGGCGGAGCGAGTGAGATCGGCGGCCGGGCGGAGGATGCGATCGGCGGCCACCCGGACACGCGCGCGCGCCTCGTCATCTCCGTGGCGCGCGGCGATGGTCTCGGCGATGCGCAGCGCGAGGACGGCCGCGTCGCGATCGCCCAGCCGCACGAAGCCGTCGGCGGCGCGCAGCGCGCCGTCCGGGGCGCCCTCGACGCGGGCGCGGAAGAGCGCCACGAGGAACAGCTCACGCACCGTCGGCTTGGCCTCACGCAGGCGGTCCGTCGCGACGGCCAGCCTCAGCTCGGCCTCGGCGGCCTCGACCGGAGCGCGCCAGGTTCGCGAGCGCAGCGCAAGCTCACGCGCCTGGCGCCAGGCCTTGACGGCGGCCGGGAAATCCTGACGCGCGAGCGCCTCGTCCATGGCGGCGAGCGACGCGAGGCGCTCGGGATCAAGCGCGGCAGCCGAGCGGCCGCGGGCACCGGCGATGCTCGAAACGGCGGCGAGGCCGGCGATCGCCATCGCGACGACCACGAATGGTCTCGCTGATCTATGCATGACAACCTCCCCTGCGAGCGGATCGAACGCCGCGTGCAGGGGCAAGGTCGATGCCAGACCCGGGCGCCGGGCCGGATCACGAATTTCGCGGGGTTCGGCGCGGGCCGAGCCGCGGCCGCCGGGCGGGTTGCCCGATTCGCAGTCGCGGCCGCGGGCGACCCGCCGATTCAGGCGCGCAGCCGTGGGTCGAGCAGGTCGCGCAGGCCGTCGCCGAGGAGGTTGACGCCGAGCACGGCCAGCAGGAGCGCCGCCCCGGGAAAGACGGCTACCCAGGGCGCGATCGCGAGGAAGGTCTGGCCGTCGGCGAGCATGGCCCCCCAGGAGATCGTCGGGGACTGCGCGCCGAGGCCCAGGAACGAGAGGCCGGCCTCGGCCACCATGTTGCCGCCGACGCCGATGGTGGCGGCCACCAGCAGCGGGGCGAGCGCGTTGGGCAGCAGATGCCGCAGCATGATCGCGCGGTGGCCACCGCCGAGCGCCCTCGCCGCCTGCACGAAGTCGCGCGCCTTGAGCGACAGCACCTCGCCGCGCACCACGCGCGCGATCGTCGTCCAGCCGAGCGCGACGAGGACGATGAACACCTTGTCGAGACCCGGACGCTCGAAGACCGCGATGAGGCCGATGGCCAGCACGAGTGACGGGAACGCCATCACGACATCGGTCACGCGCATGAGCGCCGCGTCCACTGCACCCCCGAAGTAGCCCGCGAGCAGCCCGACCGCGCAGCCCAGCACGACGACCAGCGCCTCGACGCCGACGCCGACGGCGAGCGAGACGCGCCCACCCCACAGCACCCGGGAGAGGACGTCGCGGCCGAGGGCGTCGGTGCCGAGGGGATGACCGACCGTCGGTCTTTCGAGCGTGGCGCCGCCGCCGCTCGCCAGGGCATGCGGGTCCTCCGGCGCCAGCACGGGCGCCAGTAGCGAGGCCGCGGCGAAGACCGAGACGAGGAGGGCGCCGGCGAGGAATCCGCGATGACGCAGCGGACTATGCGCGGGCGGCATCGCGCATTCTCGGATCGATCACCAGGTACGCGAGATCGACGAGCAGGTTGCCGAGGACGTACACGAGCGCGAAGACCAGCACGGCGCCCATCACCACCGGCAGGTCGCGCTGGCCCACGGCGGCGACGAGCAGGCGGCCGACGCCGGGCCACGCGAAGACGGTCTCGGTGAGCGGCGCCCCGACGAGCAGGTCCGCGAGGCCGATGCCGATCACGGTGATCACGGGAACGAGCGCGTTGCGCAGCGCGTGCTTGCCGAGCACCGCCCACTCCGACAGCCCCTTCGCGCGCGCCGTGGCCATGAAGTCCTGGCGCACCACCTCGAGCAGGCTCGAGCGCGTCATGCGCGCGACGGTGCCGGTGTGCAGCGCGCCCAGTGTGACGGCCGGCAGGACCAGGTGCCCGAGCGCGCCGTCGCCGTAGCCGGAGACGGGCAGCCAGCCCAGCGTCACCGCGAAGACGAGCGCCAGCATCATGCCCAGCCAGAACACGGGCGTGGAGATACCGAGCACGGCCACGCCCATCAAGAGATGGTCGAGCGCGGAGCCCGCCCGGACCGCGGCCAGGGCGCCGATGCCGACACCGAGGACGACCGAGATCAAGGTCGCCGCCAGCGCCAGCCGCGCCGTCGCCGGCAGACGCTCCCGGATCACCTCACCGACGGGGCGCTGCTCGCGGAATGACTCGCCGAGGTCGCCGCGCGCCAGCCGCCCGAGCCACGTCGCGTACTGCACGGGCAGCGGCCGGTCGAGCGCGTATTCGCGGCGCAGCCGCTCGAGCGTCTCGGGGTCCGCGCGCTGGCCCATCGCCGCGCGGGCGGGATCGCCGAGGGCAATGGCGTTCAGCGCGAAGACCAGCACGGTGATGCCGAGGACGACGGGAACGAGCGCGACCACGCGCGAGGCGATCGGGCGCAGCAGTGCCATGACCCGTCAGCCTAGCGCTCCAGCCAGACCTTCCTGAGCGGCGCGAGGAATTCCGGCGCGGTGGACTGCGGGCTACGCTCCAGCCCCTTCACGTGCGGCTTGATGAGCGCACGGCTCGCGTAGAAGTAGAGCGACACCCAGACCGCGTCGTCGAGGATCATCTGCTCCGCTTCCTCGTAGCGCTTCATGCGCGCCGCCCCGATCGCCATCGTGTCGGCCTCGTCGAGCAGGCGGTCGACGGCCGGGTTCCGATAGCGCGAGGTGTTGCCGGCGGCGCCGACGTTCCGGCTGTGGAAGAGCACCGTGAGGAAATTCTCGGGATCGGGATAGTCCGCGATCCAGCCCTGGCGGAAGAAGCCGGCGCTGCCGTCGTCCACCACCTTGATGTGGGCGGCCCAGTCGAGGCGGCGCAGCTCGAGCGTGACGCCGATCTCCTTCAGCTGGGCCTGCAGCGCCTCGGCGATACGCTGGTTGGCATCGTTCGTGTTGAAGTGATAGGCGACGGGGCCGAGCCCGCGGCCGCCCGGGAAGCCCGCCTCGGCCAGCAGCGTTCGGGCGCGCTCGCGATCGAGCGGCAGCCGCGTCGCGGTGGCCGTCCAGCCCGCGAGCACGGGCGGCACGATGCCCTGCGCGGCCTTGACGCAGCCCTCGAGCAGGCGGTCGACGATGATCGACGGATCGATCGCGTGGGCGATGGCGCGGCGCACGCGGGCGTCGGTGAACGGCGCGCGCTCCACGTTGAAGCGCAGCGCGCTGGTGCCGAGCGTCGGCCAAATCGCGACGTCACCCTTCAGCTTCGCGTCGGCCTGCACGGCGCGGCAGCGTCCCGTGGGGATGTCGCCGACGTCGAGCTGGCCCGCCACGTACTCGTTGAAGCGGGTGCCCTCGGCGGGGATAACGCGAAACACCACGCGCTCGAGATGGGCGGGACCGCGGAAGTGCTCGGCGAAGCGCTCGAGCACGACCTGGTCGTCGCGCCGCCACGACACGAAGCGGAAGGCGCCCGTGCCGACCGGATGGCTCGCGAAGCCGGCGCCGCGCTTGTCCGTCTCCTCGCGCGGCACGATCGACGCGGCGTCGTAGGCCATCAGGTGCAGGAACGGCGCGAACGGCCGCTCCAGCCGCAGCTCGACGGTGCCGTCGTCCACCACGCGCACGCCGGCGATCTCCGAGGCGCCGCCCTTGATGAACTCGCGCGCGCCGACCAGCTTGTCGAACACCCACGGCCGCTTGCCGCGCGCCGCGCGCTCGAAGGAGTACTTCACGTCCGCCGCGCGGACCTCGCGTCCGTTGTGGAATTTCGCCCCCCGGCGGAGGTGGAACGTGTAGACGCGGTGGTCGGGGGACACGCTCCAGCGCTCGGCCAGCGCGGGCGCGGGCACCAGCTTCTCATCCAGCTCCAGCAGCGCGTCGAACACCTGGTGGATGATCGAGGACGAGGTGAGGTCGGTCGCGTGCGCCGGATCGAGCGTCGGCGGGTCGGAGACGAAGACCATCCGCAGCGTGCCGCCCGGGCGGGCGGCCACGGCCGGGCCGGAGAGCGCGGCCACGAGGAGGACGAGGAGCAGCGCGGCGGCCGGCGCCGCGCGGGTCACGAGCCGGGCTCGAGCGTCACGGTGTTGAGGCGGTGAAGGCCCGTCGGGTGCAACCGGAGATTCCGGACCTCCGGACGCGTCACGCCCCAGACGAGCCGCACGTAGATGGGGATCCACGGCATGTCGTCGGCCAGCAGCGCCTGCGCGCGCTGGTAGAGGCGCGCGCGCTCGACGCGCGAGCTGAGCTGGCTGGCGCGGATCAGCACGTCGTCCAGGCGCGGGTTGCGGTAGAAGGAGAAGTTCCGCGCCAGCGCCCCCGGCCGTGCGCCCTCGCTCGTGGAGAGCGGGAACAGCAGCAGGTGCGGGTCGCCGCCGATGACCGCCGCCTCGGCCAGCGCGATCTCGTGGGCGCCCGTCTGGTGCGCCGCGCGCACGGCGTCCGCCGGCTGCAGCTGCACGCGCACCGGGATGTCGGCGGCGCCGAGCATGATCCCGATGGCCTCGGCGAGCTTCGGTACGTTGACGACCGACGGCTCGGCCGACGCGAGCATGGCCGGCGTGGCGCCCTTCGGCCAGCGGCCCTGTAGCAGCAGCGAGCGCACCTGCTCGCGCGTGCCGCCGAGCACGGGGCCACCCTCGCGCCGCGCCCACACGCCGGGCGGCAGGAACGACTGCAGCGGCACCGCGGCGCGCTCCAGCGTGACGGCCAGCACGGCGGGATCGAGCGCGGCCGCCACCGCCTGGCGCAGCGGCTTGCGCGCGAACGGCTCCTTCTCGGTCTGGAAGGCGAGGTAGCCGACGCGCAGGCCGGGCACCGACAGCGCGTGATCCCCTCGCCGCGGCACCCCGGCCGGGAACCACACGTCGAGGGCGCGCGCGTCCATCTCGGCCTCGGCGTGCTCGTCGGTGCCGACCTCGAGGAACACGATGCGCTCGGTGCGCGGCGGCCCCCCCCAGTGCCCGGGTACGGCCTCCAGCGCCATGCGCCCCGGCGAGGCGTCCACCACCCGATAAGGCCCGGTGCCGACGAGGCGGACCACGCCCTCCAGCGGGCTCGCCGAGCGCGCGATGGAGAGCGCGGGGTGGGCGAGCGCGGTCAGGAGCGGCGCGTACGGCTGGAGGAGGACGATGTGCACCGTGCGCGAGTCGGACGCGCGCACTTCCTTGATGACGCCGGGCGCGCCGCGCAGGAGCATGGCCCACGGCGTCTGGGCTGCGGCGGGATCCAGCTTGAGGCCGCGGCTGAAGCTGGCGGCGACCTCCCCGGCGGTCAGGGCCGCGCCATCGTGGAACTTGACGCCCTCCCGGAGCCAGAACGTCCACGTGAGCCCGTCCTTCGAGATGGCCCATCGCGTCGCCAGGGCCGGCTCGACGTCGGTCGAGCCCTCGCGGAACGTGACCAGCGTGTCGAAGACCTGGCGCGTGATGAGCGGCACGGCGCCCTCCAGCGCGGCGCTCGGCTCGAGCGTGGCCGGGACGCCTGCCACACCGACGCGTAATTCCTTCCTTGCTTGTGCCGAAACGGGACTTATCCACGGCCGCGAGAAAATCGGGCAGGCGAGCACAAGCGTGATGAAGAAACAGGCGCGGAGCATCAACTGCAGCGACATCGCCCTCTTCTTATACGTTGGAACCCGTGCTTGACGCCACCCGTTTCGAGAGAAACCGAATGCTGCGGGTCCGGTATGGAACTTGCTCCTGGGACGAGCAGCGCGTGACGGCGCGGGAGCGGCGGAGACGAGCCGTTGCGGGTGGCGAAAGACGCGAAAATTCGCGCACGCAAACGCCGCCGAAGGACCTGACAACCTTGACTTTCTTTTTTACAGCCGCCTATACTCGATCAGCACTGGAAGTCGAGCGAGCGCGGCGCACAAGGGGTCAAGAGAGAAGGGATGGGCTATGAAGGAGTTCGACAAAAAGAGTAGCCCGGGCCGAGAAGGCTTCTCGAAGTTCCTCCCCGCCTCGATGTCGGATTCGAGCACGCGCCGCCGTCTCACGGAATACGAGATCCAGGTGCAGGACCTGCAGGCCTACGTGCGCTCCCTCGAGGCGGAGACCGTGCACCTGCGCAAGAAGCTCGAGGACACCCCGAAGGATTTCATGGTGATCGAAAACAAGCTGCGCGAGGCGAATCGTCAGCTCGTGCAAGCCTTCAATCAGAACGAGAAGCTCGTCAACGCCCTCTACGAGGCGCGTGAGCAGATCACCGCGCTCAAGGAGGAAGTCGACAAGCTGTGCGCCCCGCCGTCGACGTACGGCGTCTATCTGTCGCTGAACGAGGACGGCACCGTCAACATCCTCGCGCAGGGTCGCAAGGTGAAGGTCAACCTGCATCCCTCGATCAAGGTGGAGACGATCAAGCCTGGCCAGGAGCTGGTGCTCAACGAGGGCCTCAACGTCGTCGAGGCGGCCGGCTACGAGATCCAGGGCGACGTCGTCATTCTCAAGGAGCAGCTCGATCCCGAGCGCGCCGTGGTGACGCTGCGCGCCGACGAAGAGAAGGTCGGCATCATCGCCGATCCGCTGCGTCAGGCGCGGCTCAAGACGGGCGATCACCTGCTCATGGACGCGAAGTCGGGCTACCTCCTCGAGAAGCTGCCCAAGAGCGAGGTCGAGGATCTCGCGCTCGAGGAAGTGCCGGACATCGGCTACGAGCAGATCGGCGGGCTCGGCTCGCAGATCGAAGCGATCAAGGACGCCGTCGAGCTGCCGTACCTCTACGCGGACTATTATAAGGAGCACAAGCTCACGCCGCCCAAGGGCGTGCTGCTCTACGGGCCTCCCGGCTGCGGCAAGACCATGATCGCCAAGGCGGTGGCCAACAACCTCGCCGAGAAGATCTCGGAGAAGCGCGGCGAGAAGATCAAGGGCTTCTTCCTCAACATCAAGGGGCCCGAGCTGCTCAACAAGTACGTGGGCGAGACCGAGCGCAAGATCCGCGAGATCTTCGTGAAGGCCAAGGAGAAGGCCAACGAGGACGTTCCGGTCGTCGTGTTCTTCGACGAGATGGACGCCCTGTTCCGCACGCGCGGTACGGGCATCTCCTCCGACGTCGAGACGACGATCGTGCCGCAGCTGCTCGCGGAGATCGACGGCGTCGAGGGCCTGAAGAACGTCATCGTCATCGGCGCCTCCAACCGGCAGGACCTGATCGATCCGGCCATCTTGCGACCGGGCCGGCTGGACGTGAAGATCAAGATCGAGCGGCCCGATCAGGGGGCGGCCTCCGACATCTTCCACAAGTATCTGACGACGGAGATCCCGATCGCCGGCTCAGAGACCGGGCAGCATCGCGGCGATATGCAGGTGGCGATCGACACCATGATCGCGGCGACCATCGAGGCGATGTACAGCCTCAGCGAGGAGAACCGCTTCCTCGAGGTCACCTACGCGAACGGCGACAAGGAGGTCCTGTACTTCAAGGACTTCTCATCGGGCGCGATGATCGAGTCCGTCGTGCGCCGGGCCAAGAAGCTGGCCCTCAAGCGCTACATCGGCAACGGCGAGAAGGGCATCACGACCGACGACCTGATCAGCGCCGTCCGCGAGGAGTTCAAGGAGAACGAGGACCTGCCGAACACGACGAACCCCGACGACTGGGCGAAGATCGCCGGCAAGAAGGGCGAGCGGATCGTCTACGTGAAGCCGCTCATGGGCGAGACCCAGAAGGAAAAGCGGAACGTCGAACGAGTTGTGAACACCGGACAATACCTGTAGAACGAGGGGGGCGGCGAGCGCCCCGAACCGTTGGAAGACGGGGCGGGCGGACGCCGCCCCCCCGTTTGCCCCCCGGGCCGCAGACGGCCCGGGTTTCTTTTTCCGAACGGCTTCGCTTGAGGGGACTGCATGGCCATCCCGAAAGTCATGGGCATCGAGACCGAGTACGGGATCACGGTCAAGAATCAGCCGGACTTCAACCCGATCCTGTCCTCCCTGCTGCTGATCAACTCCTACGAGACCTATCGCAGCTCGCGCGTGCGATGGGACTACGAGGCGGAGAGTCCGCTGCGGGATGCCCGGGGCTTCGAGTACATGGAGGAAAAGGAGGGCACCTCCAAGGAGGAGTCGCGCCTCATCAACCTGATCCTGTCCAACGGCGCCCGCTTCTACGTGGACCACGCCCATCCCGAGTACTCCAGTCCCGAGACGACGAATCCGCGCGACACCGTCATCTGGGACCGCGCCGGCGAGCGCATCCTGAACCTGTCCCGCCAGCGCGCGGAGGCGGTGTCCCCGCCCGAGCAGCGCATCCTGATCTACAAGAACAACACGGATAACAAGGGCAACTCCTACGGCACCCACGAGAACTACCTCATGGACCGCAAGGTGCCGTTCGCGCGGATCGTGCAGCACATGATGCCATTCTTCGTGACGCGCCAGGTCTACACGGGCGCGGGCAAGGTCGGCTACGAGAACAACGCCGAGCCCTGCGAGTACCAGATCTCGCAGCGCGCCGACTTTCTCGAGACCGAGGTGGGGCTGGAGACGATGCACTCGCGCCCGATCGTCAACACGCGGGACGAGCCGCACGCCGATCCCGAGAAGTACCGGCGCCTGCACGTGATCGTCGGCGACGCCAACATGAGCGAGGTCTCCACCTACCTCAAGATGGGCACGATGGCGATCGTGCTCAGCATGGTCGAGGACGACTTCATCGAGAAGGACCTCTCGATCGACGGGCCGGTGGCCGCCTTCCGCAAGGTCTCGCGCGACCTCGTCTGCCGCGACACCATCCGCCTGAAGGACGGGCGCACGATCTCCGCCGTCGACCACCAGCGCGAGTTCCTCGCTCTCGCCAAGCGCTACTTCAAGGAGCGCCAGCAGCCCGAGCCGTGGGTCGCCGACGTGATGGGCAAGTGGGAGATGACGCTCGACCGTCTCGCCGAGGACCCGACCCAGCTCGGCCGCGAGCTCGACTGGGTCATCAAGCGGCAGCTCATCGAGAACTACGTGGCCAAGCACGACCTGGAGTGGAACGACCACCGCGTGCTGATGATCGACCTCCAGTACCACGACATCCGGCCCGGCAAGGGCCTCTACTACAAGCTCGAGGAGTCGGACGCGGTCGACCGCATCGTCACCGACGACGAGATCTCGAAGGCGATCTACGATCCGCCGAAGGACACGCGGGCGTACTTCCGGGGCATGTGCCTGCAGCGTTACAGCGACGAGATCGTGTCGGCCTCCTGGGACTCCGTCATCTTCGACCTGAAGGAAGGCCCCCTCAAGAAGATCTTCATGCTGGAACCGCTCCGCGGCACCGAGGCGCACGTGCGGCAGCTCCTGACGGAGTCGCCCACGGCTGCCGACCTGCTGCGCAACATCTCGCGGCCCAGCTTCGGCATGTGAGGCCCCCGCACCCACAGGGATCGCAATGAACGACGAGCGCTGGCAGCACCTGTTCCGCGACTACGGCAACTCGAGCTTCAGCGAGCTGCTGCGCCGCGACTCCCCGCACCTGTTCCCGTCGCCGGCCGCCGCGCGTCCCCCCGTCGAGCATCCGGCGCCCCCCGAGGCGGTGCCGCACGGCACCACGGTGCTCGCCCTGCGCTACCGTGACGGCGTGATCATGGCCGGCGACCGCCAGGCCACCGCCGGCTACCAGGTGGCGAGCCGGCGCATCGAGAAGATCTTCAAGGCCGACGACCTGTCCGGCGTGGGCATCGCCGGCGCGGCGGGGCCGGCCATGGAGATGGCCAAGCTCTTCCAGACCGAGCTCGAGCACTACGAGAAGGTCGAGGGCGACAACCTCTCGCTCGACGGCAAGGCCAACAAGCTCGGTCAGATGATCCGTATGAACCTCCAGGCGGCCATGATGGGCCTGGCCGTGGTGCCGATCTTCGCCGGCTTCGACGAAAAGGTCGGCGTGGGCCGCCTCTTCAAGTACGACATCACCGGCGGCCGCTACGAGGAGAAGGACTACGACGCGCAGGGCTCCGGCTCCAAGGACGCCCGCGACTCGCTGAAGAAGCTGTGGAAGCGCGACATGGGACGCGATGAGGCGCTGCGGGTGACGCTGGAGGCGCTCATCGACGCGGCCGACGAGGACGTCGGCACCGGCGGGCCCGATCTCGTGCGCGGCATCTTTCCGAGCGTGAAGACCATCACGCGGAGCGGCTTCGGCGAGGTCGCCGACGATGAGGTCAAGCGCGTGTGCGAGACGATCCTGGCCGACCGGGCGCGCACCGGGAACGGGGGCTGAGCGTGCCGCTGCCCTACTACGTCAGCCCCGAGCAGATGATGAAGGACAAGGCGGAGTATGCCCGCAAGGGCATCT
>QHSB01000246.1 GCA_003220335.1 Candidatus Rokuibacteriota bacterium | reverse complement strand
TGCTGACCGTGCACGTGGAGGTGTGTCCGCACCTGCAGCGCACGCTCGCCTCGATTCGCGAGCTCGTCGGCCGGCGCGGGAGCCCGGTCAAGGCGGGCGCGGCGCTCAACCCTGCGACGGCGCCGGCCACGATCGAGTGGGTGAAGGATGACCTCGACCTCGTGCTCGTGATGTCGGTGAACCCGGGCTTCGGCGGCCAGAAATTCATTCCCGCCGTCTATCCGAAGATCCGACAGATCCGCACGATGCTCGGCGCGCGCGGTATCGACGTCTCGATCGACGGCGGCGTGAAGATCGAGCACGCGCGGCCGCTCGCCGAGCACGGCGCGTCGATCCTCGTGGCCGGCTCCGCCGTCTTCGAGGCGCAGGATCCCGCCAAGGCGATCCGCGAGCTTCGCGCGGCGGCCGAGCTCGGTCGGTAATCGTTCACCAAACCTGCCAAGAGACCGCCCAGGCGCGCCGGCCAAGCCCTCCCAAGTCCCTGAATTCGCTTGCCGTGGATCTGGCATCCGGCTCGCACTGTTCAGGCGTCGGGAGGGTCGAACGTGAGCCGCTGGCTGAAGCCGCTGGGCCTCGAACCGTGGGACTGGAAGGCGTGCTGGAAGTCGGTCGACTTCTGGCTCGCCCTCGCGATCCTCGTCATCCCGTTCGGGCCCCTGCTGCTCGTGCCGCTGCGCTGGGAATCCGTCCGCCTGCGCGTCCAGGCGCTCCGCCGCTCGTAGCAGAAGCCGCGTAAGAGCCCGCGCGAGTTGAAATTTTCCGCGTAGTTCCGTACACTCGGCTTTCTATGCTCGACTCGCTGAGCGCAAGACTCACAGCCATCTTCGATCGACTGGGCGGCAAAGGCCGCCTGAGCGAAGACAACATCCAGGAAGCCCTCCGGGAAGTGCGGGTGGCGCTCCTGGAGGCCGACGTCAACTTCAAGGTCGTCCGCGGCTTCATCGACCGCGTGAAGGTGAAGGCGGTCGGCCAGGACGTTCTCAGATCCCTGACTCCGGCGCAGCAAGTCGTCAAGGTCGTGCACGAGGAGCTGGTCGAGCTGCTGGGCGGCAGCGGTCATCGACTCGCGCCCGCGGCCCACCCGCCCACCGTCGTCATGCTGATCGGCCTGCAGGGCTCCGGCAAGACGACGACCGCGGCGAAGCTCGCGCGCCTCTACGCCAAGCAGGGGCAGCACCCGATCCTCGCCGCCGCCGACATCTATCGCCCCGCCGCCCAGGACCAGCTCAAGACGCTCGGCGCCCAGCTGGACGTCCCCGTCGTCGGCGACGCCGGCCGGACGCCGGTCGAGATCTGCCGCGCCGCCCTCGAGACGGCCGCCGAGCGAGGGCTCACGCCGCTGATCCTCGACACGGCCGGACGCCTGCACATCGACGAGACGATGCTCGACGAGCTCAAGCAGATCCGCGCGGCGGTCAAGCCGCACCACGTGCTGCTCGTCGTCGACGCGATGACGGGCCAGGACGCGGTGACGGTGGCCGACCGCTTCAACCAGGCCGTGGGCATCGACGCCGTGATCCTCACCAAGATGGACGGCGACTCGCGCGGCGGCGCCGCGCTCAGCGTCCGCCACGTGACGGGGCGGCCGATCGCCTTCGTCGGCATGGGCGAGAAGACCGACGCCCTCGAGCCGTTCCATCCCGATCGCCTCGCCTCGCGGATCCTCGGCATGGGCGACATCCTCTCGCTGGTCGAGAAGGCGCAGCAGAACGTCGACCAGGCCGAGGCCGAGGCGATGGTCAAGAAGCTGCGCGAGGAGACCTTCACGCTGGAGGACTTCCGCGCGCAGCTCAAGCAGGTGCGTGCGCTCGGCCCGCTCGACCAGGTCCTGGGCATGCTGCCCTTCGGCAAGATGCTCAAGGGCGCGCCCAAGGAGCTGACGGGCGAGCAGGCGGACCTCGACCGGTTCGACGCCATCATCTGCTCGATGACGCCGGGTGAGCGCCGCAACCCAGAAGTGATCAACGGCTCGCGCCGCCAGCGCATCGCGCGCGGCAGCGGTACCGGCGTGCAGGACGTGAACCGGCTGCTCAAGCAGTTCGTACAGCTGAAGAAGATGATGAAGCAGTTCAAATCGATGGAGGGCCGCCTGGGCAAGCTGAAGGGCCTGGGCGGCTTTCCGATGCCGAGGGGGTGAGAACGTGGCAGTTGCCATTCGACTGAGACGCGAAGGCTCCAACAAGCGGCCGCGCTATCGCGTGGTCGTCGCCGACTCGCGGTCGCCGCGCGACGGGCGCTTCATCGAGGTGATCGGACACTACAACCCGATCACGGACCCGCCCCAGGTGACCATCGATCGCGAGAAGGCGCGGGCGTGGATCGCCAAGGGGGCGCAGGCCTCCAACACGGTGAAGAAGCTGATCGCCTTGGCCCCGAAGACGGGGGCGTAACGGGCTGAAGCAGTTGTGGCAAGCAGCTGCAGTGGGAGTGGTAGTTGAGAGAGTTGATGGAGTACGTCGCGAAAGCATTGGTCGACGAACCGGAGCAGGTGAACGTGACGGAGGTCGAGGGAGAGCGCGTGACGGTGATCGAGTTGCGGGTGGCCCAGACCGACCTCGGCAAGGTCATCGGCAAGCAGGGGCGAACGGCGCGCGCGTTGCGGACGATCCTCAACGCCAACGCGACGAAGCTCAAGAAGCGCGCGGTGCTGGAGATCGTGGAGTAGTGGCAGTAGTGGCCGTGCGAGCCGCAGAACGGAGTGCAGGCCCTGCCGGCCCGTTCGAGGCGAGCCTATGAAAGTGGCCGGCGGCCGGCTCGTCGCGATCGGCGAGATCGGGCGGCCGCACGGACTGGCCGGCGAGATGCGGGTGACGCCGCTGACCGATCGGCCCGAGCGGTTCGAGACGCTGCGAGAGTGCATCCTCTGGGATGTCGCCCACGATCGCCATGAGCCGTGCCGGATCACGACGGCGCGGCGGCAGGCGGCGGCGCTCATCGTCGGCATCGCCGGGTACGAGACGCCGGAGGCGGCCGCCGCCCTGACCGGACGGCTGCTCGCGCTGCCGGAAACGGAAGCCCTACCGCCGCCCGAGGGGCACTTCTACCCGTGGCAGCTCGAGGGCTGTCGCGTCCTGACGGAGGACGGGCGCGACGTGGGCCAGGTGCTGAGGGTGGAGCCGGCGCCCGCGCAGGATCTGTGGGTCGTCGGCGACGGGGCGCGCGAGCATCTCGTGCCCGCGGTGCCCGAGATCGTGCGAGACGTGGATCTGAAAGCTCGGCGGGTCGTGATCCGGCCGCCCGAGGGGTTGCTGGACTTGTAGCGCCGACGACATGTGACATGCGCATCGACATCGTGACCCTGTTCCCGGCGATGGTGGAGCCCGCGCTGGCAACGTCGATGCTGGGCCGCGCGCGGTCGCGCGGTCTCGTTGACATCCGCGTGGTAAATCTCCGAGACTACGCGACGGGCAAGCACCGGGTCACCGACGACTACCAGTTCGGCGGCGGCGGCGGCATGGTGCTGAAACCCGAGCCGATCGCCGCCGCGGTGGAGGCGCTGCGCGGGGAGCGGTCACGGGTGATCCTGATGGACCCGCGCGGCCAGACGTTCACCCAGGCGGTCGCCGCCGAATTAGCGCGCGAAACGCACCTGATCCTGGTGGCCGGTCGCTACGAGGGCGTGGACGAGCGGGTGAGCGAGATGATCGCCGACGAGCGGCTGTCGATCGGGGATTACGTGCTGACGGGCGGCGAGCTGCCGGCGCTGGTGGTGACCGACGCGGTGGCGCGCCTGCTGCCCGGCGTGCTGGGCGGGGAGGGCGCCGCCGAGCGCGAGTCGTTCGCGGCGGGGCTGCTGGAGCCGCCGCAGTACACGCGGCCCGAGGAGTTTCGGGGCGCGCGGGTGCCGGAGGTGCTGCTGTCCGGCGACCACGCGCGCGTGGCGCGCTGGCGGCGGGAGCAGGCCCTGTGGCTGACGTGGCGGCGGCGCCCCGAGCTCCTCGCGGAGGCGAGTCTGACGGACGAGGAGCGGCGGTTGATCGAGCGGTTCGAGCGCGGAGAGGCGCCGGCGGCGCCCGCGCGAACAGAGAGGGACGAAGGTCATGGACGCGATTCGCATCGTTGAGGCGGCGCAGCTCAAGAAGGACCGGCAGGGATTCGAGCCGGGCGACCAGGTCCGCGTGCACGTGAAGGTCATCGAGGGCGAGAAGGAGCGCACGCAGATCTTCGACGGCACCGTCATCCGCAAGCGCGGAGACGGCGCGCGCGCCTCGTTCACCGTCCGCCGCATCTCCTACGGCGTCGGCGTCGAGCGCACGTTCCCGCTGCACTCGCCGCGCATCGACCGCATCGAGGTCGTGCGGCACGCCCGCGTGCGCCGCAGCAAGCTCTACTACCTCCGCTCGCTCGCCGGCAAGGCCGCCCGCCTGCGCGAGAAGCGGGTCAACGTCGTCCCGGCCACCGCGCCCGAGCCAGAGTAAGCCGCCCGGCTCCGCGTGACGCCGCCCCCGTCGGCGCCGTACCGCTACGAGGCCCAGGCCTGGAGGGCCGGGGTCGCGCTCGTCGCCGGCCTGGACGAAGCCGGCCGGGGCCCGCTGGCGGGGCCCGTGGTGGCGGCGGCGGTGGTGCTCGATCCCCGGCGCCGCGTGAAGCGTCTCGCGGACTCCAAGCTCCTCACGCCCGAGCGGCGCGAGGAGCTCTACGCGCTCATCCATGAGCGGGCCGTCGCCGTCGGCGTCGGCATCGTCGACCACCTCACCATCGACCGCGTCAATATCCTGCAGGCGACGATCCTGGCCATGCGCGAGGCCCTGGCCGTGCTCGGCGTCGTCCCCGAGCTCGTCATCACCGACTTCGTCGCGCTGCCCGCGCTGCCCTGCCCTCAACGCAACCTGATCGACGGAGACGCGCGCTGCGCGACGGTCGCCGCGGCGTCGATCATCGCGAAGGTCACGCGCGACCGGCTGATGCTCGAGGCCGACAAGCAGTTCCCCGAGTACGGCTTCGCCCGCCACAAGGGCTACGGCACCGCCGACCACCTCGCCGCCCTCGACCGCCACGGCGCCTGTCCCATCCATCGCCGCTCGTTCTCCGGCGTATGGCGACAGGGCGAGCTGTTCGTGCTGGAAGAGGAGGACTAGAGTGAAATACCTGACCTTCCAGATCGCGCCAGAGATCAGATCGGCGGTTCGCCTCGTCGATTCCATGTCACCGCGACCGGCGGGTGGACCCAATCGGATCCGAAACCCTGTTTGACATACAATCTCGTCTTCGCTTGCGCCACGCGCACTTGCTTCAGACGCCCTTCAGAAGCCGCGGTTTGCCTTGGAAATCGAAAGCGCTGGACCAAGCTCACATCGAATGGACGTTCGCTGGCGCAGCGCCGTCGCGGACACCGCGCTCACATCGCATCGACGGTCATTATTACCGCGGGAGCGCGGCCAGAAGGAACTTCGCGTCGGCACGCAAGATAGTCGTGCCGTCGATGAAGAACGAACGGACAAGGCTGAGGCGTGCGAGGTTCTCCGCGCGGGGTCGCGCCTCGTCGACCAGCGACGACTGGTTGTAGTCGAGGAGCACGTCGTGCCTGACGAGGATGTGCGTGATGCCCGCCTCCCGCGCCTTGGCTCGGACCGCAGCCGGGCTGGCCGACGTCCGCACCCAACGACGCAAGGTATAGTCCTCGAACAGATAGTCAGAAAAGTACGGCCGTTGCAGATGGTACGTGTCGCGGCGCATGTTAATCAGCCAGACACGCGCGTCGGCGGGCAACGTCTCGTTCACCAGCCGATAGTATGGGTAATAGTCCAGACGGCGTCCTAGGTACTCCGCGCGTGGCTCGCTGCCGAGCACCGGCAGCATGGGCGCGTCGGCGACGAACCACGACAGGGCGACCAGGAGGCTCGCCGCCGTCGGGGCCATGAGCGCTAGCATCAGACGTGGCACCCCGATACGCGAGAGAGACGCGGCAGCGCCGGCGATCGCGACGGCGAGCGGCCCCAGTGCGGGTAGCACGTAGCGAAGGATCGGTGCGGTAAGGGCCCACCATTCCACGATGGCGACGCCGGCGGCTGCGGCGATCACGAACTCGGCGTCGAGGAGGCGCCTGCGCAGGGCCCAGATCATCAGCAGGATGCCGACGAGGAACGTGGGGCCGAGCACCCCTTCGTAGAGTGAGGCCACTTCGCGCCAGCCTGTCAGCGAAACCAGGACCGGTGTCAGAAGGGACAAGACGGGATTGGCCGGTCCATACTGGGTGTTGAAGGCGCTCAGCATGAGCGAGCGCTCGACGTCCCAGCCTTCGACGGACGCGGGCCACCAATCCAAGAAGAACGGGAAGATCGGGCTTCCGGTGGCTGCCCACGTGCGGACGTACCACGGCGCGCCGAGTGCGACAGCGGCGGCGAAAACGGCCACCACGCGTCCAGCGAGCCGACGACGCTCGCCGCTGGTGAGCGTGAGCACACGCAGCAGGAGCAACATCACGACGAGAAGCAGCGAGAAGAGCGCGAGCAGTTTCACGGCCAGCGCGAAACCCATGCTGAGCGCGGCGTTGACGAGATGCTGCGCCGCTGGCCGGCGCCACCAGCTCGCCGCCGCCTCGACACCGAGGGCGACGTACACGGCGAGCGCGAGGTCAACGTATCCGCTCGCCGCCGCTACGTCGTACACGGTCGGCACGGAGGCCACGATGGCTGTGCCGGCGAAAGCCCATGGCCGTGGGACGGCGAGCTGGCGGGCCCACCCGTAAACGACGGCGAGGAGAATCGGAAAGAACGCGAAGATCACGGTGCCGAAGGCCGCTTCTCCCACCCTCGCATCAAGGCCACGCCCGATCAGCATCGCCCAGAGACCGTGCATCTCCACGCCGAGGGGGAAGTACGACGCGATGTTGTACGGGATGGCGACGAGCGCCGTGGCCTCGGCAAAGGCCTGCGGCAAAGCGATATGGTACTGCAAGGCGTCCTTGGCGGTCGGCGGCGCCAAGGCCGCCGTAAAGGCAGTGACCAGCGCCACGACGATCATGCTCGGCGCCAGGGTTACGCGGCCGTCGGAATCGGCGACGCTTGCTGACGGCGCCGCCACGCGACATCGCAGTAGCGCCTGGGTACCGAGCGCGATTCCCACCGTCAAGACCAAGACGGCGGTGAGTGTCGTATACAGCCCGGCGAGGCCGAGTAGAAACCACACGAGCGACCATAGGCCAGCGCCATAGGCAAGGGCCCGCGCGACCGAAAGAACGTCAACGACAACAAAGCTATCGCGCTGCGCCCAGCGATGTAGAAGGAGGTCTCCCGCGCCGTACCATGCGAGAACAATCAGAACGGCGACGCCGGTCCCCGCAGCACTCGCGGCAACTTCAGGAAGGCGCGTAATACCACGGCTGGAAACGAACGCATAGATCCCCGCTAAGCCGAGGAGCGAGCGTTCGAGGTCGGTGCGGTGATACACCAAAAAGGCGACGGCCAGCGCGACGCTGCCAACGGCCACGACGGTGCCGGGACGGGCCGACGTGCTCAGATCGCGTGGCTGAGTCAACAGATTGACTGAGGAGTTCACGCCGCGCGGCTGCGCCCGCGCAGCGGCAGCGAGAAGTTGGCGAATGCGAAGATGACCACCAGCATGCCGAAGATCGGCACCGCGCGAAGACGATCGAGCGCCGGACGGTCGCCGAGTTCGAGCCCGGTGGTGGGCATCCCGTCCAAGTTAGCATTGGAGAATGATTTACCGTCGATTTTGCGGCGCTGAGTCGTGGCCCTAGAGAGCGTCTCGAACTGTGGACATTCCGTGTCGACGCCACGCGCGCTATACCAGCGGGCGTGGACGGCGGGCGGCGGGATCCCCGGCAGACGCTCGGCCGCGCGGCGGAAGACGCGGCGGCCGCGCACCTCACGCGCGCCGGCTTTCGCGTCCTCGAGCGCAACGTCCGCCTGGGCCACGGCGAGATCGACCTCGTGTGCCGCGACGGCGACGTCGTGGTCTTCGTCGAGGTCAAGTGTCGCCGCGCGACGTGGGGCGACCCGCCGGCGGCGGCCGTGTCGTGGCACAAGCAGCGCCGGCTCACGCGCCTGGCGCAGCACTACCTCAAGTGGCGCCGGCTCGAGGACGTGCGGTGCCGGTTCGACGTGGTGTCGGTGACGGTCGACGCCGCGGGACGGTCGGCCATCGCCCACGTGCGGAACGCGTTCGATGCGGTGCAGTAGCGGTCAGGAGGACGTGCGAGGACGGGCAGGGCGCTCTCCGTCATGTCGCGCGTCTTCAGGCGGGTTTCGACGTCCGCCCGCGTCTTCTCCACGAATTGCTCGAACGGGCGCATCGCTCGGCCTCCGTGCTCGTCATTGCCCCATCGTTCAGAGCCCCGCCGTGCCAACACCGGTGTCGAGTGGAGACGTGCCCTTACCGGCGCGTCATGGTAATTCTCACGAACCCTCGGGTACAATCCGATCCTCATGCCAGTCCGCTGGGACGCGCACCGATCCGCGCTGTCGAGCATCGTCGAGGCCGTCGGACGCACGCCGCTCGTGCGGCTGAACCGCGTCGTCGGCGAGGCGCGGCCTCCCGTGTACCTGAAGCTCGAGTGGTACGGACCGAGCGGCAGCCTTAAAGATAGGATCTACCTGCACATGTTCGAGCAGGCCGAGTCGCGCGGCGAGCTCAAGCCGGGCATGCGCGTGCTGGAGTGCTCGACCGGCAACGCCGGGATCGCCTGCGCCTTCGTGGCGGCGGTGAAGGGCTACCGCTGCACGATCGTCATGCCGCAGGGCATGAGCGACGAGCGCAAGAAGATCACGCGCGCCTACGGCGCCGACCTCGTGTTCACGCCGGGCGGCGAGAGCGACGTCGACCTCTCGCTCGAGCGGCTCGCCGAGATCCGCGCGGGCGATCCCACGGGCTACTGGGTGCCGGGGCAGTTCGACAACGCCGACAACGTCGAGGCGCACTACCGGACGACCGGCCCCGAGGTGTGGGAGCAGGCCGGCGGCATCGTCGGCGCCTTCGTCGCCTCCCAGGGCAGCGGCGGCACCCTGACCGGCGTCGGACGCTACCTGCGCGAGCGCGACGGCGCCGTGCGCCTGTACGCCGTCGAGCCCGACGAGTGCGCACTGCTGTCGCGCCGGGCGTGGGGACCGCACGGCATCGAGGGCATCGGCGACGGCTTCATCCCCGACAACCTCGATGTCTCGATGCTCACCGGCGTGATCACGACGACGACCGACGAGGCGCTGACGGCGGCGCGGCGCCTGGCCGCCGAGGAAGGGATCTTCTGCGGAATCTCCACGGGCTGCAACGTGGCCGCGGCCCTGAAGCTCGCCGCGCGGCATCCCGACCTGCCCTCCATCGTCACCATGGCCAACGACACCGGCCAGCGCTACTTCACCACGGCGCTGTGCGGCGAGGCCAAGCACGTCGACGTGCCCGAGCGCGCGCACCCGATGGACGACAACACGCGCCGCGAGCTGGATCGCTGGCAGTCGAAGTGGGAGATCCTGCGCTGAGACCGGCCGAGTGGGACTTTGTCGCCGCGCGGCGGCGGCTGGAGGCCAAGCCCAAATCGGCCGGCGAGAAGCTCACCTCGATCGACGACGCGGCCGCGCGGGTCACGGAGGGCGACCGCGTCGCCGTCGGTGGCTGCCTCTTCTCGCGCACGCCGCTGGCCCTCGTGCGCGAAATCTTGAGGGCGCGACGCCGCGGCCTGACGCTGGTGCGCAACCTCATGTGCACGGAGGGCGAGCTCATGATGGCGGCCGGCGCCGTCGAGCGCGTGATGACGGCGTGGATGTCGATCGGCCTGCCGTGGGGCGTGTCGAAGGTCATGCGCCACTACGTCGAGTCCGGCGCGGTGGCCCTCGAGGAGTGGAGCCACCTGGCCCTCGGCCTGCGCTTCCGCGCCGCGGCCATGGGCGTGCCCTTCCTCCCCGCGCTCACGATGCTCGGCTCCGACCTCGTCGCCGTCGGCGGCATGAAGACGATCGCCGATCCCTACTCCGGCGAGACGCTGGCCGCCGTGCCCGCGCTCTTTCCCGACGTCGCGCTGCTGCACGTGCACCGTGCCGACCGTTTCGGCAACGGCCAGATCGACGGCTACCCGCACATGGACGCCGACATCGCGCGGGCGGCGGCGACCGTGCTCGTGACGACGGAGGAGCTGATCACCGACGAGGAGACGCGCCGCCACCCCGATCGCACCGTCATCCCGGGCTTCCTCGTCGACGCGCTGGTGCACGTGCCCTTCGGCTCATTCCCGCACGAGTGCTACGGGCTCTACGAGGCGGACTTCGATCACTTCGCCGAGTACACGGCCAGCATCGACGCGCGCGGTCCGGAGGCGGCCGTCGGCGAGTACCTCGCGCGCCACGTCTACGGGCCGCCGACGTGGGACGACTACCTCGAGCTCTTCGGCGGCGAGCGGCTCGCCAGGCAGCGCGCGGCGGCGAAAGAGCTGACGGGATGAACGGGCGACCGGAGCCACGCGCGCCTGGGGCAGGCCACCCACGTGATGAGCCGGGCTCGCGGACCCCACGCCAATGAACCAGCAGTTCACATCCGCCGAACTGTTGGCCATCATGGGCTCGCGGCAATTGCGCGACGACACCACCGTGTTCGCCGGCGTCGGCGTGCCGCTGCTGGCCGCGGCGCTGGCCCAGCAGCGCCACGCGCCGAAGCTGACGATGGTCATCGAGGGCGGCATCATCGGGCCGCGCATCAAGCCGGGCCGGCTGCCGATCTCCACCAACGAGATGCGCGCCGCGCATCGCGCCCAGATGCTGCCGGGCATCACCGACACGTTTCTCTTCGCCCAGCGCGGGTTCCTGGACTACGGCTTCATGGGCGGCGCCCAGATCGACCAACATGGAAACGTGAACACCAGTGTGCTCGGGTCGGATTACTGGAAACCGAAGGTGCGGTTGCCCGGCACCGGTGGCGCCAACGACATCGCCTCGCTGTGCAGGGAGGTCATCATCCTGACCGCGCATGAGAAGCGTCGGTTCGTCGCGCGCGTCGACTTCGTCACCAGTCCGGCGTGGCTGGACGGCGGCGACTCGCGCCGGCGCGCCGGCCTGCCGTTCGGCGGCGTGTCGCGCGTGGTCACCACGCTCGGCGTCTTCGGCTTCGATCCCGAGACGCGCCGGATGCGGCTGGACGCCCTGCACCCCGGCGTGACGCGCGAGCAGGTCCGCGAGCAGACGGGGTTCCCGCTCCTCGAGGCGCCGGAGATCAACGTCACCCAGGCGCCGTCGGCGGACGAGCTGGCGATGCTGCGCGCGCTCGACCCCGAGCGCCGCTTCCTCGGATAACGTTCCGCGACAAGGAGACCCGCGCCGTGCACGTCGGCCTCGCCATCAAGAACTTCGTCGGCCCCACCGAGACGCCGGACGTCGACGCGCTCTACCGCTATGCGGAGCGGGCGGAGGCCCTGGGCTTCGAGTCGCTCTGGGCGTGGGACCACGTCATCCTCGGCGTCGAGCCCTCGTTCCCGATCCTGGACGCCGTCGGCACGCTGACCGCGATCGCCGCGCGCACGTCGCGGATCAAGCTCGGCACCGGCGTGCTCGTGCTGCCGCTGCGCAATCCCACGGTGGCGGCCAAAGCGATCGGCACGCTCGACGTGATCAGCAAGGGGCGGCTCATCCTCGGGGTGGCGGCCGGGTGGTATGCGCGCGAGTTCGATGCGGTCGGCGTCCCCTTCAAGCAGCGGGGGCGACTGTTCGAGCGCAACCTCGAGATCCTCACGCGGCTCTGGACGGAGGATCGCGTCACCCTCCAGGTCGACGAGTTCAACCTGCGCGAGGCCGTCATGCGGCCGAAGACCGTGCAGCGGCCACGGCCGCCGATCCTCATCGGCGGCTACGTCGACACGGTCCTCAAACGCGTCGCGACGCGCGGCGACGGCTGGCTGACGTATTTCTACACGCCGGAGTCCTACGCGAAGTCGTGGCAGAAGATCCTCGGCTTCGCGCGCGAGGCCGGCCGCGATCCCCGAACGCTCACCGGCACCAACCAGCTCGCGATCCTCGTCGGTGCCTCGCGCGCCGAGACGGAGGCGCCGATGCGCCACTGGCTGTCGACCGAGTGGGACGTCGCGGCGTGGAGCGAGTCGACGATCGAGCACGCCATCCGCGGCAGCGTGAAGGAGTGCGTCGAGCAGCTGCGCGCCCACGTGGCCTCGGGCGTCGACCGGCTGATCCTCATCCCCTATCGCTACGAGTCCGCGCAGGTCGAGATCATCGCCAAGGAGATACTCCCCGCGCTGCGCTGAGCAAGGGAGGGAACGGAGACGTCGATCCGCGATACGCTGGGGCATGGCCGTGACGCCGCGCCCGCGCGTCGAGATCGAGTACTGCACACAGTGCCGCTGGCTGCTGCGGGCGGCGTGGATGGCGCAGGAGCTGCTGACGACGTTCGAGGCCGAGATCGGCGCGGTCGCGCTCGTGCCCGGCGCCGGCGGCATCTTCGAGGTCCGCGTCGGCGCGACCGTGCTCTGGTCCCGCCACGACCGCGGGCGCTTCCCCGACGTCAAGGAGCTCAAGCAGGTTGTCCGCGACGCCGTCGCCCCCGGCAAGAGCCTCGGTCACGCCGACCGCTGAGGATCTCCGAATGCCGAGCTGACGCGGCCAGATACCGCTGGGCGCGCGCAGCGCGTAACGTGTAGAAGTTACGAGGACATCCATGTAGAACTTACCCTCGACACCAGTGGCGGAGCGCTTACGCCTCTTCTGACGCTTGCTTCCGAGCTGGCACGGCCTTCGCAGAAGCTCTCGCCCCGCCGACATCATGATCGGATGACGACAGTGAATCGTGGTCGTCCGATCATTTTCTCGCCTTTCGGCATGGGGATTCTCGACCTCGCGGTCGGCACGTTGGTGTACAACCAGGCGGTCGCGAGCGGGCAGAGCAGCGCGTGTCCGACTTCTTCTAGGAGACCGTGCGATGAGCACTTGGCGCAGGGCTCAGACGCGGCGGTCGATTCCATGACCGGGCGTGCGTCGGGCTGTGGCTGAATCCATGCTGATCGAGGATCGGGGCAGCGCCGCGACGACCGGCGCCGAAAGTATCTTCGCCGAGGTGCTCGCTGACGTCCTGCGCGTCGACCGCGTGCCAGTCGATAGCCACTTCTTTGATGAGCTCGGTGCTGACTCGTTGGTGATGGCCCATTTCTGCGCGCGAGTGAGGAAGCGCGGAAACCTGCCGTCGGTATCGATGAAGGACGTCTACCGGCATCCGACGATCAAAAGCCTGGCAGCGGCGCTCGCGGACGTCGCGCCCAGCTCGGCCACGTCATCGGTTGTAGCAGCGAGCGAGGTCGCGACACCGACAAGCACGCTGGAGTACGTCCTCTGCGGGGCGCTGCAGCTCCTGTTTTTCCTCGGATATTCCTACGTTGCCGCGCTCGCCGCTGCCGCAGGCTACGAGTGGATCTCTGCGGGGTCAGATGGTGTCGATATCTACGTGCGGTTGGTTCTGTGTTGCGTCGCCGGTTTCCTCGCGGTGTGCACCCTTCCGATCCTGGCGAAGTGGATGCTCATCGGTCGTTGGAAGCCCGAGCAGATCCGCATCTGGAGTCTGGTCTACGTCCGCTTCTGGATCGTCAAGACCTTGATCCGGTCGAACCCGTGCGCCCTTCTGTTCGTTGGCTCGCCCCTCTACGCGCTTTATCTCAGGGCGTTGGGCGCGAACATCGGACCGGGCGTCGCGATCTTCTCCCGGCGTGTGCCGGTGTGCACCGATCTGCTCACCATCGGCGCCGGGACGGTGATCCGCCGGGAGTCGTTCTTCCTCTGCTACCGGGCACAAGCGGGGCGAATCGAGACCGGAGCGGTCACCCTCGGACGGAACGTTTTCATCGGCGAGAGAACCGTGCTCGACATCAACACGTCGATGGGCGATGGGGCGCAGCTCGGTCACACCTCCGCGCTGCACAGCGGCCAGGCGGTCCCGGATGGCGAGCGGTGGCATGGCTCTCCGGCACAGCGCACGGAGGTGAATTACCTGAGAGTCTCGCCGGCTCGCTGCGGCACGCTGCGTCGGGCCAGCTTCTGCGCCTTCACATTGCTTTTTATCTGCCTCCTGTACTTGCCGCTCATGCAGGGGAGCCTGGAGCTGCTCCTGGCCGTGGCGCCCTCGCTGGGCAAGGTTCTGGATCCGACCGTGGCCAGCGCCTATGCCGGGCCGTTGCAGGGGCTCTTCATCGGCGCCCTGGCCATCTCGCTGATCCTCTTCTTCGGGGTCGTGCTCGTCGGCCCGGTGCTCGTGGTGACCGTTCCTCGCGTATTGAACCTGCTTCTCAAACCGGACACGGTCTATCCGCTCTATGGCTTCCACGACCGGGTGCACCGGGTGATCGCGCGGATGACCACCATCAGATTCTTTTTGCATCTCTTCGGTGACAGCTCCTACATCGTCCACTATCTGCGCGGCCTGGGATACCACCTCTCCCCGGTCGAGCAGACCGGGTCGAACTTCGGGATCGCGCTGAAGCAGGCGAACCCGTACCTGTGTTCTGTCGGCACCGGCACGATGGTCGCCGACGGGCTGATGATGATCAACGACGAGGTCTCGAGCACATCCTTCTGCGTGTCTCGAGCGTCGATCGGGCCTCATAACTTCGTGGGCAACGAGGTCGTCTATCCCGCGGGCGGCCGGACCGGCGACGACTGCCTGCTCGCGACAAAGGCGATGATTCCGCTCGACGGCACGATTCGCGAAGGGGTCGGCCTGCTCGGCTCGCCTTGCTTCGAGATTCCGCGATCGGTTGACCGTGACAGCCGCTTCGACCATCTCCGGACGGGGGACGAGCTCCGCCGCGGCCTTGCCGCGAAGAACCGGTACAACATTCGGACGATCGGTATTTTCCTCTTCGCCCGCTGGCTGGGCGTCTTTCTGGTCGCGCTCCTCGACCTGGCCGCCTTCGAGCTTTACGGCGCGTTTGCAAATGTGCCGATGGCTGCACTCTTCGCGCTCAGCCTTCTGGTCAGCGCGTTGTACTACGCGCTGGTGGAGCGCTGCATCGCGGGATTTCGCCCGCTGCAGCCCACAATCTGCTCCATCTACGACCCGTACTTCTGGCTGCACGAGCGCCTGTGGAAGATGCCGGCATTGGAGTACGTCCACGCCTTCGACGGCACCCCGTTCAAGAACGTGATCTGGCGGTTGATGGGTGTTCGGATCGGCAGGAGGGTCTTCGACGACGGCGTCCACATCTCGGAGAGGACTCTCACCACCATCGGGGACGACTGTGTGCTCAATATATTCAGCAAAATCCAGTGCCACTCGCAGGAGGACGCCACGTTCAAATCCGACCGCACCACGATTGGTGCCGGCTGCACGATCGGGGTTGGCGCGTTCGTCCATTACGGCGTGACGATGGGTGATGGGTCAGTGCTCGCCGCCGACTCCTTTCTCATGAAGGGAGAGGACGTCCCGGCACACGCGCGGTGGGGAGGGAATCCGGCGAGGGAGATGTGACATGAACACGACCACGGCGGAGCACGGCCGGGAGTTCTGGCGCGGCGTACTTCTCGCCGGTGGGTTCATCGCGCTCCCGCGATGGACGCTCGAGCCGGTGCCCGGCATCGGCGAACACGAGGCGAGGATTCCCGACGAACTCGTGGCGGCGGTGCGCCGGCTGGCGGACGAGCTGGCGGTGCCGCTCAGCTCGGTGCTGCTGACCGCGCACGCCAAGGTGCTTGGCGCGCTGTCGGGCGAGCGCGAGGTCTCGACCGGCTACGCCACCGTCGAGGGTCGTCGAC
>QHSB01000575.1 GCA_003220335.1 Candidatus Rokuibacteriota bacterium | reverse complement strand
ATGATGGATCCTGTTCGTGCGGCGTTCGATCGGATCGCGGAGCAGTATGCCGCCGACTTTGCCGACGAGCTGACGCGCAAGCCGTGGGACGTCGAGCGCCTGCGCCGCTTCGCGGCCGCGTGTCCGCCGGGGCCGGTCCTCGACGTGGGCTGCGGCGCGGCCGGCCACATCGGACGCTTCCTGGCGGAGCTCGACACGCGCGCCGACCGACCGGTCATCGGCGTCGACTTCTCGGAGCGCTCGGCGGCGCTGGCGCGGCGCCTGAACCCTGCGCTGAGCTTCGTCGCCGGCGACGTCGGCGCGCTCCCGTTCGCCGGCGGCGCCTGTGCCGGCATCCTCGCGTTCTACTCGCTGATCTACGCGGGCGACGAGGCCACGGCGGCCCTTCTGGCCGAGCTACGGCGCGTGCTGCGCGACGGCGGTCGATTGCTCGCGGCCGTCCACGCCGGGACGGGCGCGCAGCGCTTCACGGAATACAAGGGCGCTGCGATCGACGTCGAGCTGCACCATCGTCGGCCGCAGGTGTTCGCGGCCCAGGTGCGCCAGGCGGGATTCGTCGTCGAGGCCGTCGAGGTGCGGCCGCCCTACGCCTTCGAGCACGCGACCGAGCGGCTCTACGTGGCCGCGCGCGCGAGTTCGTGACGCGATGCCGCGCTCAGCCTAAACGCTGGGCTTCGAGCCAGCGCTCGGCCTCGAGGGCGGCCATGCAGCCCGTGCCCGCGGCCGTCACCGCCTGGCGGAACACCGAGTCCTGCACGTCGCCGGCGGCGAAGACGCCGGGCACCGACGTGCGCGTCGTCCCCGGCTCGACGCGGATGTAGCCGCTCGGGAGCAGCTCGACCTGTCCCGCGAAGATCGCGGTGTTCGGCTGATGGCCGATGGCGACGAAGACGCCGTCGACGGGATGCTCGGTGCGCTCGCCCGTGACGACGTCGCGCAGCACGACCGCGGTGACCTTGCCGGCGGCGGGATCGAGGATATCCACGATCTCCTTGTTCCACAGGAAGGCGATCTTGGGATGCGCGAAGGCGCGGTCCTGCATGATCTTCGATGCGCGCAGCGTCTCGCGCCGGTGGACGACCATCACCCTGCGACCGAGCCGCGCGAGATAGAGCGCCTCCTCCAGTGCCGAGTCGCCGCCGCCCACGACCATGACGTCCCTGTCCTTGAAGAAGAAGCCGTCGCACGTCGCGCACGTCGACACGCCGTGGCCGATGAGCAGCGTCTCCGACGGCAGCCCGAGCATCGTGGCGGAGGCGCCGGTGGCGATGACGACGGTCTGCGCCTCGAACCGGGTATCGTCGGTCCGCACGACGAAAGGCCGGCGGGTGAAATCGACCCCGGTAACGTCCTCGCCGAGCATGTCGGTGCCGAAGCGCTCGGCCTGCTTGCGCATCGTCTCCATCAGCTCGGGTCCGAGCACGCCGTCCACGAAGCCCGGATAGTTCTCGACGTGGGTCGTCAGCATGAGCTGCCCGCCCGTCTGCAGGCCGTTGATCATCAGCGGCGCCAGGTTCGCGCGCGCCGCGTAGATCGCGGCGGTGTAGCCGGCCGGGCCGGAGCCGATGATGATGATCTTCCGCGGCGTCGCCATGTGCTCTCGATCCTCCCCCGCCCCTTGGGATGCAGGGGACATGCCGGGAGATGCAGGCGTCACCTCACACCGAGGATGGGCTCGAGGTCGGCGAGGTCGCGGATCTCGTACTCCGGCGGGGCGATCCCCTCGGGCAGCGCCGCGCGCTCGGGATTGATCCACGCGGCGTCCATGCCGACGCGGTGCGCGCCCTCGACGTCGATGTCGGCGCGATCGCCCACGAAGAGCGTGCGCGTTGGATCGGCGCCGGTGGCGGCCAGCGCCCGCCGGAAGATGTCCGGGCGCGGCTTACGCCAGCCGACGGCGTCGGACACGATGACCGCGGCGAAGAGCTCCAGCACGCCGGCGGCCTCGAGGATCCCGATGGCGGTCGGCGTGTAGTCGAAGTTCGAGACGACGGCGAGCCGGTAGTCCCGGGCCAGCCGCCGGAGCAGCGGGCCGTAGTGGGCCGGAAACGACGCGGCCTTCGACAGCTCGGCCTTGTGGGCCTCGATGAGCACCGAGGCGAGCTCCGGCGCGAGCGTCGCGTGCTCGAGGGCCAGCCGGTCGAAGAAGTCGCGGAAGCGCTCGGGCGCTCCCACCTCGCGGTGGTCGATCGCGCGCAGCCGCTCGGCCTCCTTCCACGAGGCCACGAGCGCGTCGTAGCACTGGCTGAGGCTCACCGAGGGCGCGTGCGGCTGTAGCAGCGCGTGCAGGCATCCCGCCGTCGAGCGGATCGTGCGGCCGCCCACGTCGATCTCCGGCAGCCGCTCGCGATCGAAGTGCACGAGGGTGTCGAACAGGTCGAAGAAGATCGCGTCGTAGCGCCTCGACGCAGGCTTCACAGCGGCTTCCGGTTGGCGAAGCCCTCGTCCAGGCCGTGCCAGTGGGTGATCGCGGTCTCGCCGTACTTCCAGCAGAGGTTGACCACGCGCCCGTTCCGGCGGTGCGGAAAGTCGACCAGCCCGAGGGCCAGGTCCTTGATGGTGCCGCCCATCTCGGTGATCTGGCCGAGGCCCGCCTTCACGGTCTCGGTCAGGTGCTCCACGCGGTCCATGTCGGCCTTCCACGCCGTGCGGTCGATCATGCCGCCGCCCGCGAAGCCGATCCGCTCGCGCTCCGCCTGAAGCCTTGCCGCGATCGTGGTGGCCTCTTCGTTCGCGCCCATCACCTTCGCCATCACGCGCGCCAGGGTCGGGATCAGCGTCTCGACCTCGGCCGGCTCGAAGTAGCGCTCAGCCATGAAGGCCCAGGCCGCCATCCACGAAGATCGCGTGGATCTCTTTTGGCCCGTGCACGCCGCGCGTGAGGGTCAGCTCGATGTCCGCCGTGCGGCTCGGTCCGGTGATGAAGTTGATCACCGCCCCGCGCTCCGGCGGCGCCGGACCGTCGTGCCAGGCCTCCAGCACGAGGCCCAGCTGCTCCAGCGACTCCACGAGCGCCGTGCGGTCGAAGATGGCGACGTGGCAGGGCGGGAGCAGCGAGGTCGAGCGCGGCCGCCCGGCCGCCGAGACGAGCACCAGCGTGCCGGTCTCGGCGATGGCGAGGTCGGCGCCGGTGACGCCGAGGTCCGCCTCGGCGATCAGCGCGCGCAGCCGACGGCGCTCGGCGTCCGGCGGGACGGCGCGCGGCATCGATTCCACCGTGATGCCGGCGGCGCCCAGCGCGGGAGCGATCGCCACGCGCAGGTCCTCCGCCGGCCACGCGACCAGCCGGTGCGCGGCGCGCTCGCGACAGATCCGCTCGAGCTCCCCGGGCACGTCGGCGGCGCTCGGCACGCGGTGGAACACGCCGGCCACGCGCTCGAACTCCGCGCGGAACCGCGCGAGCGTCTGGGGCCAGCGCTCGCTGAGCTCCCGGCGCAAGAGCTCCAGCCGCTGCCGCGGCTCGGCGGGGCGCTCGGCCGGCGACGCGGGGAAGAGCCCACGCGTCTTGGCCATCTCCCCACGGATGCGCGCCAGGAATTCGGCCTTAGAGCTCAGGCCAGCGCTCCTGGAACGTGCGCGCGGCCACGGGCGGCAGGTCGCGCGTCTTCGTCCACCGGCCGAAGAAGAACGGCAGGGCCCGGATGCGGCCCTCTCGAATGAGTGGACGCTGCAGGATGCGGCCGATGCGGGCCCCGAGGCGATAGAGCGTGGGATGCACCAGCAGGCGCGCGAACGTCTTGAACAGGACACGCTCGGTCCACGGCGCGATGTGCTCCTCGTCGACCTGGCGGCGGAGCTCGATCAGCATCCGGGGAATGTCGATGCGGACGGGGCAGGCGTCGGCGCACGCGCCGCAGAGCGACGAGGCGTGCGCCAGCTCCTTCACGGAGCCGGGGCCGTTGAGCATCGCGGTCAAGAGGATGCCGATCGGACCCGGATACGTGTAGCCGTACGCGTGGCCGCCGATCTGCCGGTAGACGGGGCACACGTTGAGGCACGCGCCGCAGCGCAGGCAGTAGAGCGACTCGCGGAGCGTGCCGGCGATCTGCGCGATGCGGCCGTTGTCGAGGAGCACCAGATGGAACTCCTCGGGTCCCTCCAGCTCGCCGGGCCGCCGCGGTCCCTGCACGAGCGTCGTGTAGACGGAGAGTTTCTGGCCGGTCGCGCTCTTGGCGAGGATGGCCAGGAACACGGCGAGGTCCGTCATGGACGGGATGACCTTTTCCACGCCCATCACGGCGATGTGCACGCGGGGCAGCGAGGTCGCCATGCGGCCGTTGCCCTCGTTGGTGACGAGGACCACCGTGCCCGTCTCGGCCACGGCGAAGTTGGCGCCGGTGATGCCGAGGTCGGCGGTCAGAAATTTCTCGCGCAACTCCTCGCGCGCGATCTTGGTGAGGACCTCGGGGTCGGCGGGCAGGCCGGGCCGCTTCAGCTCGCGCGAGAACAGCTCGGCCACCTGGCCCTTCGTCTTGTGGATCGCGGGGGCGATGATGTGCGAGGGCCGCTCGTGGGCGAGCTGGATGATGTACTCGCCGAGATCGGTCTCCACCGGCGTCACGCCGATGGCCTCCAGCGCGTCGTTGAGATGGATCTCCTCGGTGGCCATCGACTTGGATTTCACGGCCATCCGCGCGCCGGTCCGCCGGGCGATGTCGAGCACGACGTCGCGCGCCTCCTCCGCGGTCGTCGCGAAGTGCACGTGGCCGCCGAGCCGCTCGACGTTCGCCACGAGCTTCTCCAGATGCTCGTCCAGGCGCTGGAGGGTCGCCTCCTTGATGGCGCGGGCACGGTCGCGCAGCCGCTCCCCCTCGGGAAAGTCGCCGAAGGCCTCGCGGCGCAGCGTGATGAACTTGGTGGTCGCGATATCGAGCGCCTCGTGCAGGAATCGGTCGCCGAGGGCCTGGGTGGCGCGCTGCCGCAGCGGCGTGGTCACGATCGGCTCGGTCATCGTATTAACCGTCGGGGCGCCTGCGCAGGGCGACCCACGCAGGCTCGCCTCGCC
>QHSB01000245.1 GCA_003220335.1 Candidatus Rokuibacteriota bacterium | reverse complement strand
ACGCCGCGGTGCGCGAGCGGCTCGCCGCCGCCGTCACGGACCTGGTGCCGAAGATCAACGTGCTCGGCCACGTCGCCGCCGTCGCCGCGTACCGCGAGGGCGACGCGAGGCTGCAGGCGCTCCTTCAGTACCTCGAGGCGAACCGTGACTTCCTCGTCACGGAGGTCCCGCGTCGCCTGCCGGGCATGACGCTGGCGGCGGCCGAGGCGACGTACCTCGCGTGGCTCGACTGCCGCGAAGCCCGGATCCCGGGCGGCGATCCGTTCACGTTCTTCCTCGACCGCGCGAAGGTCGCGCTCAACGACGGCCGGCTGTTCGGCCCGGGCGGCGACGGCTTCGTGCGGCTGAACTTCGGCGCCCCGCGCGCGCTGCTGACCGAGGGGCTCGAGCGGATGGCACGGGCGCTCGCCGTCCGCTAACGCTCCCGTTGTTGACTGTATGTACACTTGTGCATATAGTATCTCGTGCGGGTCGAGTGGGACGCGGCCAAGGAAGCGGTCAATTTCCGCAAGCATGGAGTCGACTTCGCCGGTGCGGTGAGCGTATTTGACGACGTCTTCGCGATCACGATCCCGGACGAATCGTCCGCCGAGGAGCGCTTCATGACTCTCGGAGTTGACGCATTGGGGCGTGTCATCGTCGTCGTGTATACCTGGCGTGGCGAGGCAGTGCGAATCATTTCCGCGCGGAAGGCCACACGGCGGGAACGGCGGCAGTACGAGGAGTACCGATGAAGAAGGAATATGACTTCAGCCGAGGACGCCGGGGTGCAGTCTTCCCTGCGCAGCCGGGTAAGACACGCATCACGATCCGCCTGGATGACGACGTCCTGGCATGGTTCCGCGAGCGAATCAACGCTGCCGGCGGGGGAAGCTATCAGACGGCGATCAACGCGGCGCTTCGCGAGTACATGACAAAGACGCACGAACCGCTGGAGCACACCCTTCGCAGGGTCGTCCGAGAGGAACTGCGACCATATAGGAGGAAGGGCTAGTCTTTCCTTGACGCCTCCGCGCGCGCCCGGCTAGGCTGGCCCGCAGCCAGGAGGCAGGCATGAGGCGCTACGTCGATCTGTCGGTGACGGTCAACGATGCGACGCTGAGCCCGCCGTCCACCAACATGCGGCTCGAGATCACGCCCCATCGACGGGGGCCGGGCTTCTGGCAGGTGTCGAGCGTCCGTCAGAGCCTGCACACCGGCGCCCACATCGACTCCCCGCTGCACGTCTTCAAGGACGGCATCACCACGGCCGAGATCTCCCTCGAGCAGGTGATGGGCGAGGCGCTCGTGGTCGACATGTCGCACGTCGGCGCCAACCAGGAGATCACCATCGATGACCTCAAGCGCGGCGGCGCCGACGGCGTCAAGGAGGGCGACATCGTGCTGCTGCGGACCGACTGGACGGACAAGATGTACGGCACGTGGCCCGACTACTTCGTCCAGTCGCCCTACTGTCCGCCGGCGACGGCGGAGTGGCTGGTCGCCAAGGGCGCCAAGAACATCGGCTTCGACTTCTTCGAGGAGTACTGCGCGCGGCTGCCCGACTTCTCGTCGGAGGACTTCCCGATGCACCGCGTGATCCTCGGCGCGGGCGTGGTGATCATGGAGGGCCTCACGAACCTCGGCGCCCTCCCGCACCGGCGCGTGGAGTTCGCCGCGCCCTTCTACAAGATCGCCGGCACCGAGGGTGCGCCGGCCCGCTTCTTCGCGACGCTGGACGGAGTGCGGCCATGACCACGCGCGCGCTCGGCGCCATCGTCGCCCTCGGTCTGGTCCTCCTCCTCGCGCCCTCCTCCGCGGCCGCGCTCGCCAGCGAAGACGCGTTCGTTGCCGGTTATGCGGCGGCCGTCCTCGAGCGCGACTTCAAGCTGACCGCGCCCTCGCTGCGCGTCGAGAACGGCGTGATCAGCGTGGAGGCCGCCGACCTCGCCGGCGCCGACCGGGCGCGCGTGGTGGCCGCACTGCAGGCCATCCGGGGCGTGGCGCGTGTGGAAGTCCTCGAGCCGGGGATGACGCCATCGCCGCCGCCGGCGTCGGCGTCGGAGCCTACCCCCACGCCGCCCGTTCGCGTGCTGTCGGAGTGGCAGAGCGGGCTCCTGCCCGGCGGCTCGCTGTTCAAGCCGCTCATCGCCGATCCGCGCTGGCCGCACTTCGCCGCCTCCTACCAGCACCATCAGCGCGATCCGCAACTGGTCGATGTGGCCGCCGTCAGCTTCGGCGAGACCTTTTCGCTCTATCGCGACCGGCTGGGCCGCGGCTGGTGGGAAGTCGGCGTCCAGGCCGGTGTCTTCGCGGTCTTCGACCTCGACGCCTTCTCCAAGGACCTCGTGAACGCCGACTATCTGGTGGCGTTCCCCCTCTCGTACCGTTACGCGGATTTCTCGGCGATGTTCCGCCTCTTCCACCAGTCGAGCCACCTCGGCGACGAGTTCCTGCTCCGGACCAAGACCGCCCGCGTCAACCTCTCGTACGAGTCAGTGGACGCCAAGCTCTCCTACGAGTTCGGCGATCTCGCGCGGATCTACACGGGCGCCGGCTACCTCTTCGATCAGGACCCGCCGCATCTGAAGCCGTGGTCGATCCAGTACGGTCTCGAGTACACGAGCCCGTGGCCGGCGCGCGACAAGGGTTGGCGTCCGGTGGCCGGCGTGGACCTCCAGCACCGGGAGGAAAATGCCTGGTCGGTCGATTTCTCGGCGCGCGCCGGCGTGCAGCTCGACGGCGTGCTGGCCACGCGGAACATGCAGCTCCTGATCGAGTACTTCAACGGCCGCTCGCCCAACGGCCAGTTCTACCGGGAGAAGATCGAGTACATCGGGCTCGGCACGCACTTCCATTTCTGACGGCAGGACGGAGGGCTCACCGATGCCAGGCCAGAGCGTTCGTGACTTCGTGGCCGCGTACGAACGGGCCTTCCCCGGCGAGGTCGTGCGCGTGAGCGAGCCGGTGACGCTCGAGTACGACGTCATGGCCCTCGTGCTGGAGTACGAGCGCCGCCGGCGCTGGCCGATCCTCCTGTTCGAGAAGATCGTCGGCGCGGACATGCCGGTCGTGGCCAACGTCGTCGCGAGCCGGCGGGCGCTCGCGTGGGCGCTCGGCGTGCCGGAGTCGCGGCTGGCGCTGGAATACGCCGGGCGCATCAAGGACACGATCAAGCCCAACGTCGTCGCGCGCGCGGCGTTCCACGAGCGCGTGCTGACCGGCGCCGACCTCGACCTGCGCCGCCTGCCCATCCCGACCTACTTTCCGGGCGACGCCGGCCGTTACCTCACCGCCGGCATGCTCGTCGCCCGCGATCCCGAGACGGGTGTGGAGACGGAAGGCTACCACCGCTTCCAGGTCAAGGGGCCCGACCGGATGGGCGTCAGCCTGCACTCGCGCAGACGGATGTTCGAATACCAGCGGCGTGCCGAGGCGCGCGGCGAGGCGCTGCCGTGCGCGGTGGCGCTGGGCCTGCACCCGCTCGTCTCGATGGGCTCGCTCGCCTACCCGCCCCCCGACGTCGGCAAGTTCGAGGTGGTCGGCGGGCTCTTCGGCGAACCGCTCGAGGTCGCGCCGTGCACGCGGATCGATCTCACCGTGCCCGCGGCGGCGGAGATCGTCATCGAGGGCGAGATCCTGGCCGGCGTGCGCGAGCCCGAGGGGCCGTTCGGCGAGTTCACCGGCTACTTCTCGCGCCGCTCGACCGAGCACGTGTTCCAGGCGAAGGCGATCAGCATGCGCGCGAAGCCGTGGTTCCAGTCGATCGGCTCCGGCCGCGCCGGCGATCACATCACGACGCTCGCCCTCGTGCGCGAGGCGGAGATCTGGAACGCGCTGCGGCGCGTGATCCCCAACGTCACCGGCGTGCACGTGCCGCTCTCGGGCACCTCGTCCTTCAGCGCCTACGTCTCGATCAAGCAGGGCCGGCCCGGCGAGGCCAAGCACGTGATCCCCATCGTGCTCGGCGTGGACCACTACCTGAAGCTGGTGATCGTGGTCGACGACGACATCGACGTGTTCGACGAGTCGGACGTGATGTGGGCGGTGGCCACGCGCATGCAAGCCGATCGCGACCTCGTCACCATCGCCGGCAGCCTCGGCGCCATGCTCGACCCGAGCGCCGACGAGCGCGGCGTCACCGCCAAGCTGGGCATCGACGCCACGCGGCCGTTCGGCGAGCCGTTCGCGGACAAGCTGGTGATGGACCCCGCGAAGATGGCGTGGGCACGGGCGCTGGTCGATCGCCTCGGCGGTTAGCGGCGCCGGCCGTAGGCCGCGTAGAAGATCTCGATCTGACGAAAGAGCTCGTCCGGTGAGATCGCGAGGCCGTCGGTCGCGATGTTGATCGGGCTGCCGAGCGTCGTCGTGTTGAGCCTCGTCATCAAGCGCCTCACGGCCCCGCCGCGCTCGACGAAGCGCCGCGGATCCACGACGTCGATGGTCACGAAGCGCTGCCGGCCCATCATCCGGAACCGGATGTCGGTGATCTCCTCCCAGCGCACCCGACCGGCGGCGACGCCGGTGGAGTTGTCGATGATCCCGTCGCGGTCGAGGACGAGCCCGGGCCGGCGATCCCACATCTTCACGAAGCAGTAGAGACCGCCCAGGGCGAAGAAGCCGATGCCGATGACGGCGACACCCGTGCCGACGAGCGCCGCGTCCGCGACCATCCACCACTTGATGCCGAAGGCCGCGCACGCGGCCGAGCCGACCCCGAAGCCGGCGAGCTTCTTCTTGCTCGACGAGATGGCCAGAGGCTCGGGCGCGGGCGCCATCGATCGGCGCGCGCGCCCGCCGCGATCGGCCGGACGCGCGCGCTCCCCGCTCAGCCCTTCAGATACTTGTCGAACCAGCCGGTGCAGCGCTTCCAGGCGTCGTCCGCGTCGGCCTTGTTGTAGGACGGGCGATAGTCCGCGTGGAAGCCGTGACTCGACTCGGGATAGATCACGATCTCGACGGTCTTGTTGCCGTTCTGCTTGAGCATCTCGCCCAGCTTCTGCGCGTCCTCGGGCTTCGGGTTCTGGTCCTTGCCGCCGTAGAGGCCGAGGAACGGGATCTTGATGTCCTTGGCGAGATCGAAGCCGGTGACCGGGCCGTTCGCGCCCTGGTAGGGCCGCGCGGGCGGGCCGTACCAGGCGACGGCGGCCTTCATGTCGGAATTGGTCGCGGCCTCCTGGTAGACCGTCGAGCCGCCCCAGCACCAGCCGGTGACGCCGACCTTGCCCGCGGCGGCGCCGGGCCGCGTCTTGGCCCAGTCGACGGCGGCCTTCAGGTCACCCAGCGTCTGCTCGCGCTTCTGCGCCAGCACGATCTTGAGCACGTCCTGGATGTTGGGGATCTGCGCCACGCCGCCCTCGCGCGCGAACAGCTCGGGCGCCACCGCGTGGTAGCCGGCCTTGGCGAAGCGCCGCGTCGAGTCGCGGATGTATTCGTGCACGCCCCAGATCTCCGAGATGACGAGGACGATCGGATGGTTGCCACCACTGGCCGGGCGCGCCTCGTACACCGGTACGTCGAAGCCGGCGACGGGGATCTTGTAGTCGCCGGCCGCGAGGCCGTCGGTGTCGGTCTTGATCGCCTGCGCCAGCACGGTTTCGACGCTCAGCGCGTACCCCGTGAACGCCGTGCCGGTGGCGAGGACTTCTCGACGTGTCAGCATGCTGACCTCCTCCTCAGGCGCGCAAATGGCGCGCGAAGAACTGCAGGCATTTCTCCCAGGCCGCCGCGGCCGCCGCCGGCCGATAGGACGGCCGATAGTCGGCGTGGAATGCGTGGCCCGCGTTGGGATAAACGACCATCTCCACGTTCGGGTTGCCGGCCTTCGCGAGGTCGACGAACCGCTTCATGTCCTCCGGGCCAGGGCTCCGGTCCAGGGCACCGCTCAGGCTCAGGAACGGGATGCGCACGTCCTTGGCCACGTCGAAGCCAGTCACCGCGCCCCCGTCGGCGGAAAACGGCCGCGTCGGCGTCCCGTACCAGGCGACGGCGGCGCGCAACCCGGGCACCCACGCAGCGGCGTGGATCGTGAGCGCGCCGCCCCAGCACCAGCCGTTGACGCCCACGCGCTCGGCGTTCACGCCCGGACGGCGCCGCGCCCAGTCCATCGCGGCGCGCAGGTCACCCAGGAGGGCCTCGCGCCGCTGGTTGTTGACGACCATCAGCAGCGTCTGCGTGTCGGCAATCTGCGCCACGCCGCCGGCGCGCGCAAACAGCTCGGGGGCCACCGCACAGTAGCCGGCCTTGGCGAACCGGCGCGCGCAGTCGCGGATGTACTCGTGCACGCCCCAGATCTCGGAGACCAGCATGACGATCGCCGCCTTGTCGGCGGCCGCCGGCCGTGCCTCGTAGACGGGCATCGCGACGTCGCCCACCGTGATCTCGGACCGACTGGTCGCCAGGCCTGCCTCATCCGTGCGCACCGCCTGCGCAAGGCTGGGAGCCGCCGCCAGCGCGTAGCCGGCGAGGGTTGCACCCGCCGCAAGCCACTGCCGGCGGCTCATGCATTCCCGCGCTCGCGCCATGCAACCCCCTGGATTTTCGGAGAAAGACCCGTGGATTTGTGGTCAGAGGCCACGCAGGGCGAATGATACTATGGCGACAGCGCTGGTTTGGCGCGGGTCTGGAAGGCCACGGAGGCGGGATGGATCTCCTGGAGGCCAAAAGCCGTATCGCCGAAGCCCTGGTCGAGTCGATCTTTCGGCGCGCGAGGTACGACGTGGCGCCGTTCCGGCGCGAGAAGTCGTCTCCCTTGCGCTTCGGCCGCGAGGACTTCTCGCCGGACTTTCGCATCTCACAGCGGTTGGATGCCGGCGAGGAGCACGAATACCTCGTCGAGGTGAAGTACCGGCCATCGGCCGGGCAGTTCATCTCCGTCGAGAACCAGCGCGGCGCTCGCTCGCTCTTCCACATGATGCGCCGCCACTGGCCCCAGCTGTACTTCATCCTCGTCACCGAGCGTCCCGACGAAGGCCGCTCGTGCTTCCAGGCGCTCGCCTTCGAGACCGTCCGTCAGGGCGAGCCGTTCCGCCTGGTGGATCTCATCGAGGTGAAGGAGTTCGGCCTGTTCGCCCACAACCTCGAAGACCACGAGGCGCTCGCCCGCCGGATCTTCAACTCGCTCACCGCGTAGCCAGCGCTTCCTTGAGCTTGGCGTCGAAGACGCCGAAGGGCTGCGCGCCCACGACCTTCACGCCCTCCACGCCATCGCCGACGATGCGCCCGATCACGAAGCTCGGAGTCCCCCCGATCCCGGCCAGGCCGGCGTCGGTCATGTCCTTCTCGATCTGCGCCTTGAACTTGTCCTTGGCCAGACACGCCTGGAATTCGGCGCGGTCGAGGTTCAGCTCGTCGGCCAGCGCGTTGTATTTCTCCGCGCCGAGCTGGTTGGCGTTGACGATCAGCCGGTGCCGCATCTCCCAGAACTTGTCCTTGTTCTGCTCGCCCGCACAGCGCGCGGCGACGGCCGCGCTCATGGCGTTGGGATGCATGGGCAACGGAAGATCGCGGCTCACGTACCGGATCTTGCCGGTATCGACGTAGTTCTTCTTCAGCTCCTCGAATACCGACAGGTGGAACCGCTGGCAAAACGGGCACTGGTAGTCGGTGAACTCGACCATGACGATCGGCGCGTCGCTCCGCCCGATCGAGGGCGTGCTGCCCAGGCTGACCTTCACCCGCTCGTCGGCCCGCGGCCCGGCCGCCGCCGGTGCCGCCGGCTGGCGCTCGAGCAGCTTCTTGATCTGGCGCAACTCGTCGAGGATGGCGTCGCCCTGCGTCTTCGTCATCGGCTCGTCGGCGGCCCACGACGAGACGGCAACGACGCCTCCCAGCACCAGCGTGAGCACGACCGCGGTCATGAACACTCTTCGCATCGGTTTCCTCCTGGGGTGCCGTCCGACGGCAGGATGTCATCTTGCCACGAGGGGGAGCAGGCGGGTGGCAAAACCACCCGCCTGCTCTTCTATCACGAGGCTATTCGGCAACGAACGTGAAGGTGCCCGCCGGTATCAGGGCGGGATTCGCGGTATGGGTCCCCGGATTCCGGGGTGCGCTGAGCAACAGGGCCATGTCGATCTTGACGAGGCAGGTGCGGCTCGCGTTCGTCATCAACGCGTAGGCCTTTTCGTCGTTGGGCGACCTGTAGGCCGTGACCGTGTGCGGGTCGCGACCCATTTGCCAGACACCGCAGGCCGGGGTGACCGACGGCGGCACGTTCGCCGAAACCCAGTCTGTGGCCGCGGGGATCGTCGCAGGGGTGACAGTCGCCGGCAACCGGACCACGCCGAAGCCTGGGGAGCCGCCGAACTCCCCCGCAACCACGGCAAGGTTTGAGCCCGGTGCGACGGCGAGGCCGTTCGTGCCGAAGTTGAGATTGACGAAGTCAGGCGAGAAATCCTGGACATTCGTGGGAGCGGACCAGGTCCCCGGGGACCCCGGCGTGAAGGTCACGCCCGACAAGTTCACGAAGGCAAGTTTTTGGATGGCAGGGGTCGGAGTGCACACACTCCCGGCACAGGATTCGACCGACGCCACGGCAACGCCTGTGCTGCAGTCCTCGGCGCTGGCGTCGAGCTCCAACCCGGCGAACGGTGAAGGTGACGGGGCGTTATACACGGCGCCGGACGTGGTATTGACGATCTGGAACTCCGCGCCCTCGAACAGAATCGTGCTCCCGCCCGCCGACAGAATCAGCTTCCTCACGGGATCGACAGAGATATCCTCGCTCGTCTTGACGCCGAACAGGCCGATCGGTGCTCCGAACGTATTGCTGCCTGGACTATATGGCTCGAGCTGGCCGGCACTGCTGGAGCTGCCCTCGGCGATCCACGCCTTGCCGGTGGCGGCATCGATGGCAACGCCGCATGTGTCGCACGAGCCTCCCGAGAAGGACTGAGCCGCCGTCGCGTGAGCGGTCGCCGACGCCGAAAGCGTGCTGGGAGGGGTGATGACGTAGACGTCGTTCGAGTTGCCGGTGCACACCGTGACTCCGGCGCCACAGGCGGCCGAGGAGCAGCTGGAACAAGAGTTCACGGGTCCCGTTGTCAGGACCGTGGTGGGCGCCAGCGGTGCGCCTTCGATCCGCACCACGTCGACGCCGGTGGCGGATTCGGACCAGCTGGCCCGCGGGACATAGGCCGTGACGTTCGTCCCCTGGATCAGCACGGACAGGGACGAGGACGGCAGGCAGGACTCCGAGCACGTGCCCCCGACGCAGGTCTGCGAGGCCGTGCACACGGTGCCGCACGCGCCGCAGTTGTTGACGTCGTTCTGCTCGTTGACGCACGCGCCGGCGCAGAGCGTGGTGCCCGGCGTCGTGCACTGGCACGAGCCGCTCATGCACGCGGTGCCTGTCACACAGACGTTGCCGCAGGCGCCGCAGTTGTTGTTGTCCGTGCTCTCGTTGACGCACGCGGATCCGCAGAGCGCGGTGCCCGTCGGGCAGACGCACGAACCGCTCGAGCAGAGCTGGCCCCGAATGCACGCGTGGCCACAGGAGCCGCAGTTGTTCACGTCCGAGACGAAGCTCGTACAGACCGAGGGGGAGAAGCCGCTCTGGAAACAGCAATCCGAGGCGCCGGCGGCACACACGGCATCCCCATGATTCGTCAGGTGAGCCGGGACGGCGGAGGCTCCGACGGTGATCTGGTGCACGTTCGCGGGGTTGCCGGGCGGGAAGTGACAGATCGTCACCTTTGGTTCAGGAGCACCCTCGGAGAGACTGGGCACGAGGGGTAACTTCCCCAGGGTCAACAGAAAAACCGCTACCAGAATGAAGTTAATACGAGCCCACCGCTGCATGAATGACTCCTTTCCGGTTGAGCAGCGCGCCATTGTTTACCCGCGATCTGCCTCCTTTCCGATAAGAAACCGCCCGTGCTGACCTTCACGGTGTGGCGTCGCCAGAGCGGCGAGATAGTAGTAGCGCCGGTCACGTTGCTGCGCAATGGCATGCTCGTGTGAAGCTCCGGTGACGCCGCGTCAGGGGTCGGCGCGGAGCAGCGCCTCGTATTCCCGGAACACGACGCCGTCGAAGGCGACGAGCACGACCGTCGCCGGCAGCGCGGACCGCGTCAGGAAGGCCGTGATCTCGGCGAGCGCGATGCGACACGCGCGCGGGATCGGAAAGCCGTACACGCCGCACGAGATCGCCGGGAACGCGAGGCTCGCAAACCCGCGCGCGGCGGCGAGCGTCAGGGCGTTGCGATAACACGATGCCAGCAAGGCGTCCTCGTTGTCGGCGCCGCCGTGCCAGATGGGGCCCACGGCGTGGATGATGAAGCGCGCCGGCAGCGCGTGGCCGTGGGTGAGGCGCACCTCGCCGGTCGGGCAGCCGCCGAGCCGACGGCATTCCTCGAGCAGCCCGGGTCCGGCCGCGCGGTGGATGGCGCCGTCCACACCGCCGCCGCCGAGCAGGCTCGAGTTCGCGGCGTTCACGATCGCGTCCACGTCGAGGCCGGTGATGTCGTCGCGCCGGAGTCGGATGCGCCCGCTCGCGCGCTCGCGCGCGTCGCTCACGCCAGCACGCTGCGCACGATGAGCCAGAGCCCGAGCGCGCCGAGGAGCGCGAGCACCGCGCGGTTGAAGGCGCGCTGGTCGAGGCGGTTCTGGATCCACAGGCCGATGACGAAGCCGGCGAGCGCGATGCCGGTCAGCGCGACCGACGTCGCGGCCAGCGCCGTGGTGAGCAGGCCGTACCACGCGACGGCGCCGATCTGGACGAGCTTGTAGATCAGGAACGTGAAGGCCGTCGAAGCCAGGAAGTCCGTCTTCGACATTCCGAGCGCGTAGAAGTACATGGCCAGCGGCGTGCCCGGGACGTTGGTGACGCCGCCCACGACGCCGGCGACGAAGCCCGCCACCGGTCCCGCCCACGGCTCCCACGCCCGCGGCAAGCGCGGCGAGAAGCGGGTGGCGTTGAGCGCCACGAAGGCCACGACGAAGCCGCCGAGCAGCAGCAGGACCGTGCGCGTGGGCAGCACGACCAGCAGGCGCGTGCCGATGACGGTGCCGATCGCGCCGCCGATCAGCAGCGGCACCAGCCGGCGGATCGTCTCCGTCGCCGCGCCGCGCCGCGCGAACTGGATGCCGTCCATGACGATGTTCGGCAGGATCAGCAGCACCACCGCCGTCTTCACGTCGACGGCCAGGCTCAGCAGCGGCGTGGCGAGCGTCGGAAAGCCGAGGCCGGCGGTGCCCTTCACCGTCCCCGCGACGAAGACGGCGAGCAGCGTCCAGAGCGGAGCCATGGGCTCGCATTATCGACCATGGCGCGCGGCTTGACACGCCGTTGCCTTTGCCCGGATTCTTGGACCCCATGCGGCCCGCGATGCGCTGGCGTAAGACCGTGATTTCGGCGCTCGGGGCCGTCCTGCTGCTGGCGCCGGTCGCGGCGTCCACCCAGGACGGCGCGGTGAAGATCGGCGTGCTGGACGACATGTCCGGGCCCTACTCCGACAACACCGGTCCCGGCGACGTGCTGGCGGTGCGGATGGCGGTGGCAGACTTCGGCGGCACGGCGCTCGGCAAGCCGATCGAGATCGTCTCGGCCGACATGCAGAACAAGGTCGACGTCGGCGTCGCCATCGCGCGGCGCTGGTTCGACAACGAGCAGGTCGACATGATCATCGGCATTCCACACTCGGCGATCGCCCTGGCCGTCGTGCAGCTTGCCGAGCAGAAGAACCGTCTGGTGCTGCCGACCGCGGCGGCCACGGCCGAGCTGACCGGCAAGTCGTGCTCGGCGCACAGCGCGCACTGGGTGTACGACACCTACGGCCAGAGCAAGACGATCGCCAACGCCATCGTCAGGCAGGGCGGCGACTCCTGGTTCTTCATCACCGTGGATTACGCCTTCGGCCTGGCCCTCGAGCAGAATGCGAGCGAGTTCGTCAAAGCCGCGGGCGGTAAGGTCCTGGGCTCGGCGCGGCACCCGCTGAACACCGCCGATTTTTCGTCGCACCTGCTGTCTGCGCAGGCCTCGAAGGCCAAGGTGGTGGTGATGGCCAACGGCGGCTCGGACATCACCAACGCCATCAAGCAGGCGAAGGAGTTCGGGCTCGACAAAGGCGGGCAGCGCCTGGCCGCCCTGTTGATCCAGTATCCGGAAGTCCGCGCGCTCGGCCTCGCGACCGCGCAGGGGCTGCTCATGGCGAGCTCGTTCTACTGGGACATGAGCCCCGAGGCGCGGGCGTTCACCGACCGGTTCGCCGCGGCGAAGGGCATGCCGCCGACGATGATCCAGGCCGGCACCTACGGCGCCACCCTGCACTATCTCAAGGCCGTCAGGGCGGCCGGCACCGACGAGGCGAAGGCCGTCATGGCCAGGATGAAGGAGCTCCCGATCAACGACTTCATGACGAGGAATGGCCGCATCCGGGAGGACGGCCGCGTGATCCGGGACATGTACCTGATGCAAGCGAAGACGCCCGAGGAGTCGAAGAGCGAATGGGACCTCGCGAAGATCGTCGCGACGATCCCCGGCGAGCAGGCGTTCCGCCCCCTGCACGAGGGCGGCTGCCCCCTCGTGAAGAAGTGAGGAGCGTCCCCTCGTGAGATCGAGGACAACCGCCATGCCTTCGAGCCACCGGTCGGCACCGACCTCGCGGCCACCGGCATCTGGCTCGAGTACGAAGATCCTGAAGCTCGTCGCGCGCGGGCATCAGGATCAGATCCTCATGTCGCACGACATCGCCTACAAGAGCTCACTCACGAAGTACGGCGGGTACGGCTACCATCACCTGCTCGTGAAGGTGGTGCCGCGCCTGCGGCGTAAAGGCGTGGACGACGCCGGGCTCAAGCGTCTGCTCGTGGAGAATCCGGCGCGCGCGTTCGCCTTCTCGTGATGCGGCACCGCGCATGCGGCGGCTAGCCGCGCACGCGCGCGGAGGTCGGATCGTAGGGCGGCTCGAGGTGGGCGGCAGCGGGAACGCGTTCCATCGCGATCTCCAGCTCCCAGCGTCCAGCGCGGACGAACCCGGCGTCCACGCCGTCCGCGTGCGTGACGTACCCCATGCCCACCGAGCGGCCGAGCGTGTGACCGTAGGCGCCGGAGGTGATCCGCCCCACGAGGACGCCGTCGCGGTAGATCGGCTCGTCGCCGAGCAGCAGCGGCTCGGAGTCGGCGAGCGTGAACATGACGAGGCGGCGCGCGAGCGGCTTGTCGCGCTGGCGCAGCAGCACCTCGCGCCCGACGAACCCATCCTTCTTGAAGGCGACGGCGAAGCCCAGCCCGGCCTCGAGCGGTGTGTCCTCGCCGCCGACGTCGTGGCCCCAGGAGCGGTAGCCCTTCTCCATCCGCAGCGAGTCCATCGCGTGATAGCCGGCGTGGCGCAGCCCGAATGCCTCGCCCGCCGCCACGGTGGTCTCGTAGACGTTCGCCGCGAACTCCGCCGGCACGTCGAGCTCCCAGCCCAGCTCGCCGACGTAGGTAATGCGCGTGGCGCGCACCATCGCATAGCCGATCTCGATCTCGCGCGCCGTCCCGAACGGGAACGCCGCCGGGGACAGGTCGGCGCCGGTCACGCGCGCGAGCAGCTCGCGTGAGCGCGGTCCCATGACGCCCAGCACCGTGAACGCCGAGGTGACGTCGGTGAGCGCGACCCGCGCGGCCCCGATGCCGCGGCGGATCCAGTCCGCGTCGTGGGGGGCGGCGGCGGCGATCGTCACGATGAGGTAGGCGTCCTCGCCGAGCCGCGACACCGTCAGGTCGCACTCGATGCCGCCGCGCGCGTTGAGCATCTGCGTGTAGACGATGCGGCCGGGCGCGACGTCGACGTCGTTGGCGCACAGGCGCTGCAGCACCGCGGTGGCATCGGGTCCCTGCACCCGGAACTTGGCCAGCGATGACTGGTCGAAGAGCCCGACGGCCTCGCGCACGGCGCGGTGCTCGGCGCCGGCGCAGGGGAACCAGTTCTGGCGGCCGTACGTGTAGACGTAGCGTGGCTCGACGCCGTCCGTGGCGAACCAGTTCGCGCGCTCCCAGCCCGCGACGACACCGAAGACCGCGCCGCGCGCGGCGAGGCGATCGTGCACCGCCGAGCGGCGCACACCGCGCGCGGTCACCGGCTGACGGAAGGGCCAGTGCATCGCGTAGAGGAGGCCGACGACCTCCGTCGTGCGCTCGCGCAGGTAGGCGGCGTTGCCCTGGAATGGCATGAAGCGGCGGATGTCGACGTCCCACAGGTCCATGCTGGGCTCGCCGCCGACGATCCACTCCGCCAGCGCCTTGCCCGCGCCCGCCGCGGAGGCGATGCCGACGGAGTTGAAGCCGGCGGCCACGAAGAAGTTCCGCAGCTCGGGCGCCTCGCCGAGCATGTAGCGGTTGTCGGGCGTGAAGCTCTCCGGCCCGTTCACGTGCCGCCGCACCGGCGCCGTCTCCAGCGCGGGGATGCGCACGATCGCCTGCTCCATGAGCACGCGGAAATGCTCCCAGTCCTCGGGCAGCAGCGAGAACGCGAAGTCCTTCGGGAATCCGTCCATTCCCCAGGGCTTGGCCACCGGCTCGAAGCCGCCCATGAGCAGCCCGCCGACTTCCTCGCGCACATAGATGTAGCCGTCGGTGTCGCGCAGCACGGGCAGCTCGCGCGTCACGCCGGGCAGCGGCTCCGTGACGATGTAGAAGTGCTCGGAGGCGTGCAGCGGCACGTTGACGCCGGCCAGGCGACCGACCTCGCGTCCCCACAGGCCGGCGCAGTTCACCACCACGTCGCACGCGATGTCGCCCCGGTCCGTGCTGACGCCGGTCGCCGCGCCGTTCTGCCGATGGATGCCGGTCACCGTGACGTTCTCGACGATGATGGCGCCCCCGTTGCGCGCGCCCTTCGCCAGGGCGAGCGTCGTGTCGATCGGGTTGGTGCGCCCGTCGCGGGGGATCCAGACGGCGCCGGTCAGGTCGTCGGTGCGCATCAGTGGCCACAGGCGACCGGCCTCGGCCGGCGAGATCACCTCGACGTCGACGCCGAAGCACTTGGCCATCGACGCGCCGCGCTTCAGCTCGATCATTCGCTCGTTCGTCCGGGCGACGCTGATGCTGCCGGAGCGCCGGAAGCCGGTGGCCTGGCCCGTCTCGGCTTCGAGCTGTTCGTAGAGGACGGCGCCGTAGCTGGCGAGGCGCGTGAGGTTGTGGCTGGAGCGCAGCTGGCCCACGAGGCCCGCCGCATGCCAGGTGGTGCCGCAGGAGAGGTCGCGGCGCTCGAGGAGCACGATGTCGCGCCACCCGAGCTTCGTCAGGTGATACGCGACGCTGCACCCGACGATTCCCCCGCCCACGATGACAGCGCGCGCGTGCGCCGGAACTGAAGCAGCCATCGCCGGTCTCGCGCTTACACGCGCCGCGAGTTGTCGTCGGGGTAGCGGTACTCCATGTTGCGCGCCGTATTCCGCGCGATCGCCTCGCCGTGGTAGCGCGCGACGACCCGCAGGGCCATGTCGATCCCCGCCGAGATCCCGGCGGAGGTGAGCATGTTGCCGTCCTCGACGACGTGCTGCTTGTCCTCCACCGTCACCTTCGGAAACGACTGGCGCATCCAGTCGAGCGAGCGCCAGTGCGTGGTCGCGTGCCGGCCGTCGAGCAGGCCGGCCTGTCCGAGCAGCATCGAGCCGGTGCAGACCGACGTCAGCGTCTCGACCTGCTTCGCCCGCTCCGCGATCCAGGCGAGCAGCCGCGCGTTCTTGATCTCGCCGCGCGTGCCCCAGCCGCCCGGCACGACGAGGATGTCGAGCGGCGGACAGCTCTCGAGCGTGTGATCGGGGAGAATCTTGAGACCGCCGGTGGCCGTCACCGTTCCCGCCCGCTCGGCCACGAGCAGCACCTCGAACGGTGACGGCTCGTCGCGCCGCGCCACCTCGTTGAGCCGGGTGACCGAGAACACCTCGAACGGTCCGCAGAAGTCGAGCACCTCGACGTCCGGAAACACGACGATGCCGACGCGCTTGCGACTCATCGATGGCCTCCCTCTAGCGCGCGAGCGCCTCGGCGAGCGCCTCGGCGGGATGCTTGGCGCGGCGGCCGGCGAGGTGCTCGATCTGCTGGCGGCAGGAGATGCCGGGCGCCACGACGAGCGTGTGCGCGTCCGCCGCCTTCACCGCGGGGGCGAGGCGGCGGTTGCCGAGCGCGACGGACAGGTCGTAGTGCTCGCGCTCGAAGCCGAACGAGCCGGCCATGCCACAGCACCCGGAATCGACCTCGCTGACGTCGTAGCCCGCCCACGTCAGCACGGCCACCGTCGGCGCGGTGCCGACCATGGCCTTCTGGTGGCAGTGGCCGTGCAGCAGCACCTTGCGCCCGTGGCCGTCGGCGAAGCGCAGGGTCAGCCCGCGCTCGCGCTCGCGCAGGAGGAACTGCTCGAGGAGCAGGCTCTGCTCGGCCACCGCGCGCGCGTCGTCGGTGCGTAGCAAGTCGACCCACTCGTCGCGCAGCGTCAGCGAGCACGAGGGCTCGAGCCCCACGATGGCCACGCCCCGCCGCGCGTAGGGCGCCAGCCGCGCCACGTTCCACGCCGCGTGCTCGCGCGCCTCGTCGAGCATGCCCTTGGAGATCAGCGGCCGGCCGCAGCACTTGCGATCCACCAGCACGACGCGGTAGCCGGCGCCCTCGAGCAGGCGGACGGCGGCGCGGCCGATCTCCGGCGTGTTGTACGTCACGAACGTGTCGTGGAAGAGCACGACCTCGCCGCGCGGCGCGCTCGCCGGCGGCGCGTGGCCGCGGAACCAGTCCTCGAATGTCTCCGTCGCCAGCGTGGGCAGCGGCCGGCGGCGATCGATCCCGACGATCTTCTCGAGCAGCCAGCGCACCGGCGGCAGCGCGTTGAGCGCGTTCGACAGCCGCGGGGTGCGCGCCCCCAGCGCGCTGAGCTTCGCGACGCGCCCGAAGACCCGGTTGCGCAGTGGCAGGCCGTTGGCCTGGTAGTAGTGGTAGAGGAACTCGTACTTCAGCTTCGCCATGTCGACGTTGGCCGGGCACTCGGCCTTGCAGCCCTTGCACTCCAGGCACAGGTCCATCACCGCGTGCAGGCGCTTGCCGGTGAACTCGCTGGCGGGCAGCCGGCCCGACAGCACGGCGCGCAGCGCGTTGGCGCGGCCGCGGGTGCTGTGCTCCTCGTCCTTGGTGGCCATGTAGGACGGGCACATCGTGCCCTCGAGCTTCTTGCGGCAGACGCCGACGCCGTTGCACATCTCGACAGCCGCCGCGAAGCCGCCCTGCGCCGAAAAGTCGAGCAGTGCCCGGGGCTCCCACGTCTTGTACGCCACGCCGTACCGGAGGTTCTCGATGATCCCCGGCGAGTCGACGATGTTGCCGGGGTTCATGCGGTTGT
>QHSB01000244.1 GCA_003220335.1 Candidatus Rokuibacteriota bacterium | reverse complement strand
GACAGGCGCGGGCGGCGTTCGAGGCCGCCGAGTCGGCCGAGCTGCGGCGCATGATCATCGAGCAGGGCGTCCGCCTCGACGGCCGCAAGCCGAACGAGATCCGGCCGATCAGCATCGAGACCGGCTACCTGCCGCGCGCGCACGGCTCGGGGCTCTTCACGCGCGGCGAGACGCAGGCCCTCGTCTCGGCAACCCTCGGCACCAAGTCCGACGAGCAGAAGATCGAGGCGCTGGAGGGGGAGTCGTATCGGCACTTCCTGCTGCACTACAACTTCCCGTCGTTCTCGGTGGGCGAGGTGCGGCGCTTCGGCTCGCCGTCGCGGCGCGACATCGGCCACGGCGCCCTCGCCGAGCGCGCCGTCGAGGCGATCCTGCCGGCAAAGGAAGACTTCCCGTACACGATCCGCGTGGTGTCGGACATCCTCGAGTCCAACGGCTCGTCGTCGATGGCGACGGTCTGTGGCGCCTCGCTGGCGCTGATGGACGCGGGCGTGCCGCTCAAGACCCACGTAGCCGGCATCGCCATGGGCCTCATCAAGGAAGGCGAGAAGTTCGGGATCCTGACCGACATCATGGGCGCCGAGGACCACTTCGGCGACATGGACTTCAAAGTGGCCGGGACCGACAAGGGCGTCACCGCGCTGCAGATGGACATCAAGATCAAGGGCGTCTCGCTGGAGATCATGCGTCAGGCGCTCGGGAACGCGCGCGAGGCGCGCATGATCGTGCTGACCAAGATGCGCGAGGCGCTCGAGAAGCCGCGGGCGGAGCTGTCACCGTACGCGCCACGCTTCGTGACCATCAAGATCCGCACCGAGAAGATCCGCGAGATCATCGGCCCCGGCGGCAAGGTCATCCGCGGCATCCAGGAGCAGACGGGCACCAAGATCGACGTCGAGGACGACGGGCGGGTCACCGTCTTCGCGCCGGACAGCGCCGCGGTCCAGAAGGCCGTGGCGATCATCCAGGACATCTGCCGCGAGGTGGAGCTGGACCGCATCTACCTCGGCAAGGTCAAGAAGATCGTCGAGTTCGGCGCCTTCGTCGAGGTCATCCCGAACACCGAGGGGTTGCTCCACATCTCGCAGATCGCCGAGAACCGCATCCGCACGGTGCAGGACGTCCTCACCGAGGGCGACGAGGTGCTCGTCAAGGTCATCGAGATCGACGGCAACGGCAAGATGCGGCTCTCGCGGAAGATCGCCCTCCGCGACCAGCCCGCGCTGGCCGACAAAGAAAAGCTCAAGAACCCCAACGCGGCGAATCCACCCCGGGCATGACCACGTGACCGAAGACTACCGGAAGACCGTCCTGCCGAACGGCATCCGGGTCATCACGGAACGGATGCCGCACGTTCGGTCGGTCGCCGTGGGGGTCTGGGTCGAGACGGGATCGCGCCACGAGGTGGACGGGCGCGGCGGCATGTCCCACCTGATCGAGCACCTGGTCTTCAAGGGCACGGCCACCCGGTCGGCCGAGGCCATCGCCCGCGAGATGGACTCGGTGGGCGGTCAGATGGACGCCTTCACGACCAAGGAGCACACCTGCTTCTACGTCCAGGTGCTCGACGAGCACCTGCCGCTGGCCGTCGATCTCCTGACCGACATCCTGCTGCGCCCGCTGTTCGATCCCGAGGAGCTGGAGCGCGAGAAGTCGGTCGTGCTGCAGGAGATCAAGATGGTCGAGGACACGCCCGACGACGTCATCCACGACCTCTTCGCGGCGCAGATCTGGGCCAACCATCCGCTCGGCAAACCGATCCTCGGCACGCGCGAGCTGGTGGAGAGCTACGGGCGGGAGGCGGTCTCCACGTACTTCGGCGCGGAATACGTGCCGCCCCGGATCATCATCGCCGTCGCCGGCAACGTGACCCACGATCGGGTCGTCGAGCTGTTCGGCGCCGGCTTCAACGGCTTCACCCACGAGCCGACGGCGCGTGTGCAGCAGCCGGCGCGGATCATCCCCGGCGTGAACATCGTCCACAAGACGCTCGAGCAGGTCCACGTGGTCATCGGCTTCCCGGGCCTGCATCACGCGGCTCCCGAGCGTTACGCGCTGTTCCTGCTCAACGACGTGCTCGGCGGCAGCATGTCCTCGCGCCTCTTCCAGGAAGTCCGCGAGCGGCAGGGCCTGGTGTACTCGATTCACTCCGGCATCCAGTCGTACGCCGACACCGGCACCCTCTACGTCTACGCGGCCACCGACCCGCCGAACTTCTCCAAGGTGCTGAAGTCCACGCTCAAGGAGCTTCGCGAGGCCAAGAAGCAGGGCGTGACCGAGGACGAGCTGAAGCGCGCCAAGGATCACCTCAAGGGCAGCCTCATGCTCTCGCTCGAGTCCACCTCGAGCCGCATGAACCGCCTGGCCAAGCACGAGCTGCACTTCGGCTCGTTCCTGACCCTCGACCAGATGCTGACCGCCATCGACCGCGTGAAGCACGACGAGGTGCAGGCCCTCGTGGCGGAGCTCCTGGACGAGGACCAGCTCGCGCTCACCACGCTGGGTCCGCTCGACCGCCGCAACCTGCCCGCCGAGCTCCGCAACTAAGAAAATGGGGGGCCCCGAAATGGCCCCCCAAACCCCCCAGCGCTCGGCGCGCCCCGGCGGAGCCGTGGCGCGCCTCGATCACCGTCGTAGGTGATGGGGCCCCGAAATGGCCCCCCAAATCCCGCAGCGCTCGGCGCGCTTCGGCGGAGCCGGGGCGCGCCTCGATCACCGTCGTAGGTGATGGGGGCCCCGAAATGGCCCCCCAAACCCCCCAGCGCTCGGCGCGCTCCGGCGGAGCCGTGGCATGCCTCGGTAATGCGCCGTCCTGCGGTCAGCGTCCCAGGAACAGCGCGGTCGCGAGCGCCAGCGCGACGGCCGCGGCGGCGCCGATCCAGGCCCATCGCACCCGCGCGCGCAGCACCTCGAGCGCCGTCGTCATGTCCTGCACCTGCTTGGCGAGCTCCTCGAGCACCGCGGCGTGCTGCACCTCGCGCGCCTCGAGCTGCTCGACGGCGCGCTGGAGCGCTTCGAGGCTGTCCGTGGTCCGCTCGCTCGGCTGGTAGCGGCGGTGCGGCTGCCGCGAGCCGACGTACAGCCGGCGCGCCGCGTCGACGATGGTGGGCGCGTGATCGACGAGGAGCCGCCACGGCATTCGGGTGAGCGCAGAGATCCAGGGCACGCGACTATCCTACGCGAGTCGCCCGCGCCGGCCGCGGCCCTGGCGCGCCGCCGCGACACGACGTGCACCGTCGGGTCAGCGCGCGCGGACGATGAGCCGGCTCATCGTCCGGTCACTGCGCGATCAACAGCGGCGAGTTGACGTGGTAGCCGAGCAGCGCCGGTCCATCGGTTTGCATTCGCCAGACGAACTGCTCGCTCGCCGCGCCCTTGGCGAACTGCGACTGGTAGGTGAGCCTCACGAGGTGGCCCCCCGTTGCCCCGGGTCACGTTCCATGCGGGTTCGGCCGCCGACTGCCAGGTGCCAAGCCTCCGATCGAGCGTGGTCATGAACCGCTCGAACTGCTCTTCGGTCGCCGTCTGCCGAAGCTCGGCCCCCGCCGTCCGATAGATCTCGCCGTAGGATTTCTGCGCGGCCCGCGATCTGAACTCCGCGACACCGTGCTTGGCCTCGTCGGTCCCGCCGCAGGCCGCGACGAGGAGCGCCGACGCGACGACCCACATGCGCGATCCGAAGCGCATGCGCATGCTGGAACCCCCGGGTGGTGTGCCCAGCGGAGCGGTGCTGGGAGCCGTGCTCACAGCACGCCTGGTTCACCATAGCGTGCGGCGCGCTCGGCAACGCGCCAGTCCACCGCTTCCTGTAGTGGCCCGCGACGGGCCCTCTACCATTCCTCCGGCTTTTCCGGTAAGGTGACGGCGTGATCGAGCGGTACACCCGGCCCGCCATGGGACGTATCTGGAGCGAGGCCGCAAAGTACCAGGCGTGGCTCCGGGTGGAAGTCGCGGCCTGCGAAGCCTACGCGCGCCGGGGCCGAATCCCCGCCGAGGTCATGACGCGGATCCGCGCGCTCCGTGTCGACGTCGACCGCATCCTGGCCATCCAGGAGCGGGTCAAGCACGAGATGATCGCGCTCCTCACCAGCCTCGAGGAGCAGCTCGGCGACGACTCGCGTTACGTGCACATCGGGCTCACCACCAGCGACGTCTGGGACACGGCCACCGCGCTGCAGTTGCGCGACGCGATCGACCTCCTCCTGCAGGGGCAGGAGCGGCTGCGCCGGGCGCTGGGCGCGCTCGCCGTGCGGCACAAGGACACGCTGATCGTCGGTCGTACCCACGGCGTGCACGCCGAGCCCACGACGTTCGGGCTGAAGGTCGCCGTCTGGTACGTGGAGGCCGGGCGGAACCTCGAGCGGCTGCGGCGCGCCCGCGAGGCCGTGGCCGTCGGCAAGCTGTCGGGCGCCGTCGGCCAGTTCGCGCACGTGGAACCCGAGATCGAGGAGGAGGTGTGCCGCGACCTCGGCCTCGGCGTGGAGCCCGTCTCGACGCAGATCGTGCAGCGCGACCGCCACGCCGAGCTCTCGACGACGCTGGCGATCGTCGCCGCCTCGCTCGAGAAGATCGCCCTCGAGGTGCGCGGGCTGCAGCGCACGGAGGTGCTGGAGGCGCAGGAGCCGTTCGGTGAGGGGCAGAAGGGCTCCAGCGCGATGCCCCACAAGCGCAACCCCGAGCTGGCCGAGCGCATCTGCGGGCTGGCGCGCCTGCTGCGCGGCCACGCGACGGCGGCGTTGGAGAACGTCGCCCTGTGGCACGAGCGCGACATCAGCCACTCGTCGGTCGAGCGCATCGTGCTGCCGGATTCGACGATCGCGCTCGACTACATCCTCGACCTGGCCGCGTTCGTCGTCGAGGGCCTCGAGGTGGACCCGGTCCGCATGGCGGAGAACCTCGAGCGCTCGTACGGACTGATCTACTCGCAGCGCGTGCTGCTGAAGCTCACCGAGGCCGGCCTCGCGCGCCAGAAGGCGTACGAGATCGTGCAGAAGAACTCGATGCGTGCGTGGCGGGAGCGGTGCGCCTTCTACGAGCTGCTGGCCGCCGATCCCGCGGTCACCGAGCACCTGTCGCCGGCCGATCTCAAGGCGTGCTTCGATCCGTCCTGGTATCTGCGAAACGTCAATGCCGTCTTTCGGCGGGCGGGGCTCGCGTGAGCCTCGGGAGGGCACGAGTGAAGCGTCAAGACCCGAGCGTCAGCCTCGAGCAGCGCGACAAGCTCTACGAGGGCAAGGCCAAGATCGTGTACGCCACCAGCGACCGGAACATGGTCATCCAGTACTTCAAGGACGACGCGACGGCGTTCAACGCACTCAAGAAGGGCACCATCGTCGGCAAGGGCGTGGTGAACAACCGCATGTCGGCCACCCTCTTTTCGCGGCTGGCGAAGGCGGGGGTGCCGACGCACTACATCCGCACGCTCTCCGACCGCGAGATGCTGTGCCGCCGGCTCGACATCATCAAGATCGAGACGATCGTGCGCAACGTCGTCGCGGGCAGCCTCGCCAAGCGCACCGGCCTCGAGGAGGGCACGCCGATCAGGCAGCCCATCGTCGAGCTCTACCTGAAATCCGATCCGCTGGGCGATCCGATGATCAACGAGGACCACGTCCGGATGCTGAGTCTCGCGACGCCGGTGGAGCTGGCGTGGATGAAGCGCATGGCGCTCAAGATCAACGCCGTGCTCCGACCGCACCTGCTCAAGCGCGACCTCGTCCTCGTCGACTTCAAGCTGGAGTTCGGCCGCGGCGCGGGCCGGAAGCTCTATCTCGGCGACGAGATCTCGCCCGACACCTGCCGGCTCTGGGACCGCGCCACGCGCGAGAAGCTCGACAAGGACCGCTTCCGGCGCGACCTGGGCGGCGTGGAGGACGCGTACCAGGAGGTGTATCGGCGGCTCGTCGGCGAGCCCACGGGCGCATGAAGCTCCGCGTCCTGATCCGCCTCAAGCCCGGGATCCTCGACGTGCAGGGCTCGGCCGTGCAGCGCGCGCTCGCCGGCCTCGGCTTCGGGGACTTGCGCGAGCTGCGCGTCGGCAAGCTCATCGAAATCGACGTCGAGGCCGCGAGCGCGGCGGCAGGGCGGCAGCGCGTGGACGAGATGTGCCGGAAACTGCTCGCCAATACCATCCTCGAGGACTACACGATCGAAGCCATCGAGGCCGAGCGCCTTGCTCCACGCTAGGCGGTCCGGTAAGATGACGTCGTCCGCCGCCGCCCCGCAGCGCGGCGCGCACCGGGAGAGGAGCGAAACGACCTCATGAGATTCGGCGTCGTGGTGTTTCCGGGCACCTGGAGCGATTGCGACTTCCACTACGTGATCTCGGAAGTGATCCGCCAGCCCGTGAAGTACGTCTGGCACCGCGACCGCAATCTCGCCGACCTTGACTGCGTGGTTCTTCCCGGCGGCTTTTCGTACGGGGACTACCTGCGCGCGGGCGCCGTGGCCGGCAAGTCCCCCGTGGTGGAGGCGCTGCGCGATTTCGTCGCCAACGGCGGCTACGTGCTCGGCTCCTGCAACGGCTTCCAGATCCTGTGCGAGGCGGGGATGCTGCCGGGCGTCCTGATGCGCAACGAGTGCCTGCAGTACCGCTGCCAGTCCACCAATCTCCTCGTCGAGAACGTGGAGACACCGTTCACGCGCGGGCTGCGTGCCGGGCAGGTGCTCACGATGCCGATCTCGCACGGCGAGGGCAAGTACTACGCCGACGTGCCGACGCTGGCCGCGCTCAAGGCGCGGCAGGGGATCGTGTTCCGCTACGCCACCGCCGACGGGCAGGTGGTGAAGGCGGCCAATCCCAACGGCTCCGTCGAGAACATCGCGGGCGTCGTCAACGAGACGGGCACGGTGCTCGGGCTGATGCCCCATCCCGAGCGCGCGGCGGAAACAGCGATGGGCGGCACCGACGGGCTTCTGCTCTTCCAGTCGCTCCTCGGCACGCTGGTCGAGGACGGCACCTTCCTCAAGCGGTGATCCGGGGGTTGTTTGGCCGGGACTGAGCCGAAGGTCACTCCAGACCTCGCCCAGAGCCTGGGGCTCACGCTCGACGAATATCATCGGATAGTCCAGCGGCTCGGCCGTGAGCCGTCATACACCGAGCTCGGTCTCTTCTCCGCCCTCTGGTCCGAGCACTGCGCCTACAAGCACTCGCGCGTGTTCCTGGGCCGGCTGCCCACGCGGGCCCCTCACCTGTTGCAGGGCCCCGGCGAGAACGCGGGAGCCGTGGACATCGGCGACGGCTGGGCGGTGGTCTTCAAGATGGAGAGCCACAACCATCCGTCGTTCATCGAGCCGTTTCAGGGCGCCGCGACCGGCGTCGGCGGGATCCTCCGCGATATCTTCACCATGGGGGCTCGCCCCATCGCGATCCTGGACTCGCTGCGCTTCGGCGATCCCGCCGATCTCAAGACCCGGCACCTCATCAACGGTGTCGTCTCCGGCATCTCCTGGTACGGCAACTGCTTCGGCTGCCCGACCGTCGGCGGCGAGATCGCCTTCGCCCCCGAGTACGCCGGCAACCCGCTCGTGAACGTGATGTGCGTCGGCCTCGTGCGCAGCGACCGGATCCACCTGGCGCGGGCCGAGGGCGTCGGCAACCCGGTCTTCTACGTCGGCAACAAGACGGGCCGCGACGGCATCCACGGCGCCACCATGGCGTCCGCCACCTTCGACGACGAGGCAGAGGCCAAGCGGCCCACCGTGCAGGTGGGCGATCCGTTCACCGAGAAGCTCCTGCTGGAGGCCTGCCTCGAGGCCATGGCCACCGGAGCCGTCGTCGGCATCCAGGACATGGGCGCTGCCGGGCTCGCGTGCTGCACCTCCGAGATGCCCGCGCGCAGCGGCACCGGGATGGACGTGGAGCTCTCCGCGGTGCCGCAGCGTGAAACCGACATGACGCCCTACGAGCTGCTGCTCTCCGAGTCGCAGGAGCGCATGCTCCTGGTGGGCGCGAACGGACGCGACGAGGAGCTGCGTCGCGTGTTTGCCAAGTGGGAGCTGGACGCCGTGAAGATTGGCGAGGTGACCGGCGGTCCCGACCTGGTGGTCCGCCACCACGGCGAAGAGGTTGCCCACGTGCCCGTCGAGGCGCTGGCCGACGGGCCGCGATACGAGAAGCCCTACGCGCCGCCCGCGTGGCTGGCCGAGCGCCGGGCCTTCGATCCGCTCTCGCTGCCCGAGCCCCAGGACTACGGCGAGACGCTCGTGCGCCTGATGGGCGCACCGACGATCGCGTCCAAGGAGTGGGCGTTTCGCCAGTACGACCAGCAGGTGGGCACGAACACACTGGTCCTGCCGGGCTCGGACGCGGCGGTGCTGCGCATCAAGGGCACGCGGCGCGCGATCGCGATCTCCACGGACGGTAGCGGCCGCCAGGTCTTCCTCGATCCGCGCCGCGGCGCCGCCATGGCGGTGTGCGAGGCGGCGCGCAACGTGTCGTGCGCGGGCGGCCGCCCGCTCGGCGTGACGGACTGCATGAACTTCGGCTCGCCCGAACGCCCCGAAATCTTGTGGCAATTCGCGGAGGCGATCGAGGGCATCGCCGAGGCGTGCCGCGCGCTCGAGGTGCCGGTGGTCGGCGGCAACGTTTCCTTCTACAATGAGACCTCCGGCACGGCCATTCTCCCGACACCCATCTGCGGTGTGGTGGGGGTGCTGGAGGACGCGGGCCGGTTGGGGACGCAGTGGTTCAAGGCGGCGGGCCATCGCATCGCACTGCTCGGCCCGGACGCGGTGAGCCTCGGCGGCTCCGAGTATTTGTGGACGCTGCACGGGCGGCTGGCGGGGCGGCTGGCGGCCCTGGATCTCGAGATCGAGCGCCGGGTGCAGTCGGCCGTGCGCGCCGCCGTGGGGGCGGGACTCGTGACGGCCGCCCACGATTGCGCGGAGGGCGGGCTGGCGGCGACGCTGGCGGAAGGATGCGTGACCGGCGCCCGCGCCAATGGCGGCGTCGGCTGCGAGGTGACGGTCGAGCCGGGACGCCGCCTCGACGAAACGCTGTTCGGCGAGGGACCCTCGCGGGTGGTGGTGACCGTCGAGCCGGCGCGGCAGCGCGAATTCGAGGCGCTGATGGCCGAGTCGGCGATCCCGTGGCGCTGGATCGGGACGACCGGGGGAGAGCGGGTGATCGTGCGCGCAGGGGAAGTGGTGGTGAACGTTCCCGTGGATCGCATCGAACACGCGTGGAGGAATGGCTTTGAGCGCCACATGGCGTGACGACGACCGGTTCCACGACGAGTGCGGCCTCTTCGGCATCTGGAACCATCCAGAGGCGGCCAACGTCACCTATCTCGGCCTCTACGCGCTCCAGCACCGCGGCCAGGAGTCGGCGGGCATCGCGGCCACCGACGGGCACGCGTTTCACACCGAGAAGGCGATGGGGTGGGTGGCCGACGTCTTCCATCCCGAGCGGCTGCGCCGGTTGCCCGGACATCGCGCCATCGGTCACGTGCGCTACTCGACGTCGGGCTCTTCCAATCTGAAGAACGCGCAGCCGATCACCGCCAACACCGCGCGCGGCCCGATCTCGATCGCGCACAACGGCAACCTCACCAACGCCGACGTCCTCCGCAAGGAGATGGAGCGGGACGGGGCGATCTTCCAGTCGACGTCCGACACCGAGGTGATCCTGCACCTGCTGGCGCGCGCTCCGGCCGGCACGCTGGAGGACCAGCTGCGCCACGCGCTCGCCCAGGTGAAGGGCGCCTACTCGCTGCTCGTGCTCACGCCCGAGGCGATGTACGCGATCCGCGATCCGAACGGGTTCCGGCCGCTCACGCTGGGCCGGCTCGACGACGCGTGGGTGGTGGCCTCGGAGACCTGCGCGCTGGACCTCATGGAGGCGAAGGTCGAGCGCGACGTCGAGCCCGGCGAGATCCTCGTGATCGAGGCCGGCGGTCCGCGCTCGGTGCGCGCCTTCCCACCCGGCGAGAAGCTCTCGTGCGTGTTCGAGTACGTCTACTTCGCGCGCCCGGACTCGGCACTCTGGGGCCGCAACGTCCACACGGTGCGCAAGTCCATGGGCCATCAGCTCGCGCGCGAGCACCCGGTGCCGGCCGACATCGTCATCCCGGTGCCCGACTCCGGCGTCAGCGCCGCCCTGGGCTACTCCGAGGAGTCGGGGACGCCCTACGAGATGGGGCTGATCCGCAATCATTACGTGGGGCGGACGTTCATCGAGCCCAAGCAGGGCATCCGGCACTTCGGCGTGAAGGTGAAGCTCAACCCGATGCCGGAGATGCTGCAGGGCAAGCGCGTGGTGGTCGTGGACGACTCGATCGTGCGCGGCACGACGAGCCGCAAGATCGTCCGGATGCTGCGCGGCGCGGGCGCGCGCGAGGTCCACATGCGGATCTCGTCGCCGCCGATCCAGTGGCCCTGCTACTACGGCATCGACACGCCCACGCGCAAGGAGCTGATCGGGTCCAGCCACAACGTCGAGGAGATCTGCCGTTATCTCGGCGCCGACTCGCTCGGCTATCTCTCCCTGGAGGGAATGCTCAAGGCGACCGGCAGCGATCCCACGAGCTTCTGTCACGCCTGCTTCACCGGTGCCTACAAGGTCGGCATCGAGCCGGACCCCACGCCCCAGCTCCACCTCTTCGACGTCTAGCGCGATGAAGCCCCTCACGTATCGTGACGCCGGTGTCGACATCGAGGCCGGTGAGGAGGCGGTCCGGCGCATCGCGCCGCTCGCGAAGGCGACCTTCCGGCCGGAGGTGCTCGGCGGCATCGGCGCCTTCGCCGGGTTCGTGCGCGTGCCGAGCGGTTACCACGAGCCGGTGCTCGTGTCGTCGACCGACGGCGTCGGTTCCAAGCTCAAGGTCGCGTTCCTCACGGATCGCCACGACACGGTGGGCATCGACCTCGTCGCGATGGGCGTCAACGACCTGCTCGTCCACGGCGCGGAGCCGCTCTATTTCCTCGACTACATCGGCATCGGCAAGATCGACCCCGCGCGCGTGGAGGCGCTGGTGCGCGGCGTGGCGGACGGCTGCCGCCGCGCGGGCTGCTCGCTGATCGGCGGCGAGACCGCCGAGCTGCCCGACCTCTACGCGCCCGGCGAGTACGATCTCGCGGGTTTCGCGGTCGGCATCGTCGAGCGCGAGCGCATCCTGGACGGTGCCGCCGTGAAGCCCGGCGACGTGGTGCTCGGGCTGGCGTCGTCGGGCCTGCACAGCAACGGCTACAGCCTGGCGCGGCGGATCGTGTTCGACGTGCTGCGCCTCGGCGTGGACTCGCCGCTGCCGGGCACGGGGCGCAGCGTCGGCGAGGTGCTGCTGGAGCCGACGCGCATCTATGCCTCGGCCGTCCGCGCCCTTCTGGGCGCGGTTCCCGTGTCCGCGATGGCGAACGTCACCGGCGGCGGCCTCAGCGGCAACGTGCCGCGCGTGCTGCCCGAGGGCTGCCGCGTCGTGCTGCGGCGCTCCGCCTGGCGCGAGCCCGCGGTCTTCGCCACGCTGCGCGAGGCCGGCCGCGTGAGCGAGCCCGAGATGCTGCGCACGTTCAATCTCGGGGTTGGCTACGTCGTGATCGTGCGCCCCGGCGACGCCGACCGTGCCCGCCAGGTCATCACGAGCGCCGGGGAGACGGTGACGGTCATCGGCGAGGTCGTCGCGGGCCAACGCGGCGTGGAGCTGGCCGGCTGATGCGGATCGTGGTGCTCGGCGGCGGCTTCGCCGGCATGGAGACCGTGCGCGTGCTGGAGCGCCGGCTGCGCGATCGCCCCGACGTCGAGCTCCTCCTGATCAGCGACCGGAACTATCTGCTCTTCACGCCGCTCCTGCCCCAGGTCGCCTCGTCGATGGTCGAGCCGCGCCACATCGTCCAGCCGCTGCGAGACATCCGCGGCTCGGGCCGGTTCCGGTTCCGCCGTGACACCGTGACCGACATCGACTTCGCCGGCCGCCGCGTCATCATGACCGAGGGCGTGGAGCGCTACGATCGGCTCGTGGTGGCGATGGGCAGCGTGGTGCCGAGCTTCGGCGTGCCGGGCGTGGAGGAGCATGCGCTCGGCTACAAGTGGCTCGAGGACGGCATCGTGCTGCGCGACCACATCCTCGACGCGGCAGAGCACGCCGATCACGAGCCCGACCCGGCCGCCCGGCGCCGCATGCTCACCGTGTGTGTCGTCGGAGGTGGATACACCGGCGTCGAGCTGATCGCGGAGCTGCAGGACTTCTTCCAGCGCTACATCGTGCCGCGCTATCGCGGCATCGATCCGGGCGACTACCGGCTGCTGCTCGTCGAGGCGGGCCACGAGATCCTGCGTGGCGTCCACCCCACGCTGGCCGAGCGCGCGCGACGCAAGCTCGGGCGCGAGGGCATCGAGATCCGCACGGACACGCGCGTGACTCGCGTGCTGCCCGGCGCGGTGGAGGTGGCCGGCGGCGAGCAGGTGCCGGTCGGCCTCACCATCTGGGCGGCCGGCGTCACCGGGCATCCCGCGCTCGCCCATTTTCCCGTCGAGCGCGACCGCCTGGGGCGGCTGGTCACGCGCCCGACGATGCAGCTGAAGGACCATCCGGAGGTCTACGGCGCGGGGGACGCGGTCACCGTTGAGGGCAACCCGACGGCGTCGATCCCGATCATTCCCGCGGCGCTGGCCCATGGGCGGCTCGCGGCGGAGAACATTCTCGCGGAGCTGGAGGGCCGGCCCCTGGGCACGATCGACTTCGCGCCGCAAGGCATGCTCGTCTCGCTCGGCGAGCGCGACGCGGTGGTGGAGGTGTTCGGCCTCCGCCTTTCCGGCTACTTCGCGTGGCTCTTCTGGAACGCGCTGCACCTGTGGAAGCTGGTCGGCTTCCGCAAGCAGCTCCAGGTGGCGCTCGACTGGGGGATGGCGCAGTTCTTCCCTCGCGACTCGTCGATCATGCGACGGGTGTCGCGCTGCCCCGTGTGCGCCCACCACACGCCGTACCGCGAGCGGGACGCCGCGTGAGCCTCATCCACAGTCGGACAAGCGCGTCGCGCCTCGCCGTCGGCGTCCTTGCCTCGGGCCGCGGCACCAACCTCCAGGCGCTGCTCGACGCGTGCGCCGCGCCGGATTTTCCGGCGCGCATCGCGGTGGTGATCTCCGACCGCGAGCGTGCGGCCGCGCTCGACCGCGCGCGCGCCGTCGCCGTCGAGGCGGTCTGGCTCAACCCCACGGACTACGCCGACCGCGAGCGCTTCGATCTCGCCCTCGTGCGCGAGCTCGAGAAGCGGCAGGTGGGCCTCGTCTGCCAGGCCGGCTACATGCGCATCCTGTCCGCCGCCTACATCCGCGCCTTCTACGGGCGCGCGCTCAACGTCCATCCCTCGCTGCTCCCGGCGTTCCCCGGGCTGCACGCGCAACGCCAGGCGCTCGAGCACGGCGCGAAGGTGACGGGCGCCACTGTGCACTTCGCCGACGAGGGCGTCGACACGGGGCCGATCGTGCTGCAGGCCCCCGTGCCCGTCTTCGCCGACGACACGGAAGAGACGCTGTCCGCGCGCATCCTGCTCGAGGAGCACCGCCTGTACCCCGCCGCCGTTCGCCTCTTCGCCGAGGGCCGCCTCGAGATCGCCGGCCGGCGCGTGATCATCAAGGACGCCACCAGGGAGTTTCGATGAAGATCCGGCGTGCGCTCGTGTCGGTCCACGACAAGACCGGAGTGGTCGAGCTCGCGAGGGCGCTCGCCGGGTTCGGCGTCGAGATCCTCTCGACGGGCGGCACCGCGAAGCTGCTGCGCGAGGCAGGTCTGGCGGTGCGGGACGTGGCGGAGGTGACCGGCTTCCCCGAGATGATGGATGGGCGGGTGAAGACGCTGCATCCGAAGATCCACGGCGGCATTCTCGCGCGCCGCGACGTGCCGGAGCACCTCGCCGCGCTGGATCGGCACGGCATCCCACCGATCGACCTCGTCGTGGTCGCGCTCTATCCGTTCGAGCAGACGGTGGCGAGACCCGGCGTGACGGCCGCCGAGGCCATCGAACAGATCGACGTCGGCGGCCCGACGATGATCCGCGCCGCCGCCAAGAACCAGGCGAGCGTGGCCGTCGTCACCGACCCCTCGCAGTACGGCGCCGTGCTCGACGAGCTGAAGAAGAGCGACGGCGCGCTGTCGGACGCGACCCGCCAGCGGCTCGCGCAGGAGGCGTTTCGTCGCACCGCGCAATACGACGCGGCGATCGCCGCCTGGCTCAGATCGGCCCAGCCCGCGCAGGCGCCGAAAGCCCCGGAGGAGTTTCCGCACCCGTTGCGCCTGGAGGCCGAGCGCGCGCAGCTGCTCAAGTACGGGGAGAACCCGCACCAGTCCGCGGCGTTCTACCGCCTCGCCGGTGGGCCCGCCATCGGGCTGGCGGCGATGAGGCAGCGGCATGGGCCCGAGCTCGGCTACAACAACCTGCTCGATTTCTCCGCCGCGCTGGGGCTGCTCCTCGAGTTCGACGAGCCGGCCGCCGTCGTCATCAAGCACACGAACCCGTGCGGCGCCGCCCTGGGCCCCACGGTCGGCGCCGCGATGGAGAAGGCCAAGGCCTCGGATCCCGTCTCGATCTATGGCGGCATCGTCGGCGTCAACCGCACGCTCGACATGGCGGTCGTGCAGGCGCTGGCCGGGATCTTCGTCGAGATCCTGTTCGCGCCGGCCTACGAGCCGGGCGCGCTCGACGAGCTGCAGCGAACGAAGAAGAAGTGCCGCGTCTTCGAGGTGCCGTGCGACCGGCGGGCGCTGCCCGCCCGGCTGCCGGAGTACCGCAGCGTGCTCGGCGGGCTCCTCGCCCAGAGCACGGACCAGATCGATCTCGATCCCGACGCGCTCAAGATCGTCACGAAGCGCCAGCCGACACCGGCTGAGCGTCACGCCCTCAGCTTCGCCTGGCGCGTCGGCAAGCACGCCAAGTCCAACGCCATCGTGCTCACGACGGCCGACCAGGTCATCGGCGTCGGCGCGGGTCAGATGAACCGGGTCGACGCCGCGAAGCTGGCCGTGATGCGCGCGCGTGAGGTGGGCCTCCCCACGGAGGGCACGGTCTGCGCCTCCGACGCGTTCTTCCCGTTTCGCGACGGTCTCGACGTCGTCGCCAAGGCGGGCGCCACGGCGGTGATCCAGCCGGGCGGCTCGGTGCGCGACGAGGACGTCATCGCCGCCGCCGACGAGCACGGCATGGCGATGCTCTTCACCGGCCTTCGTCACTTCCGGCACTGAGGCGCCCGTGACCGAGCGCGTCGCATGACCGAGCGCATCTATGGGCTGCGCGAGCTCACGCGCATTCTCACGCTCACCCCGCGGCGGGCGGGGCAGCTCAAGCGCCTGAACCTGCTGCACGGCGAGCTGCGCTACACGTTCCGCGAGCTCCTGGCGCTGCGCGCGGCGGCGTCGCTGCTCGATTCCGGGGCGTCGGTGCGCCAGATCCGCCAGGCGCTCGACGCGCTCCGCCGGCGCGATCCCGAGATCCGGCAGCCGCTCGCCGAGATGCGCCTGGTGCTCGACGGCGGCCGCGTGCTGGTGGAGTCCGAGCGCGTCCGCTTCGATCCGCGCACGGGCCAGACCGTGCTCGACCTCGATGCCGGCAACCTCGAGAAGGCCGCGGAGGCGACGCTCGTGACCGGCCTCGTGCGACCGATGGCGCCGCCCACCGAGCAGGCCGAGACGTGGTTCGAGCGCGCCAGCGAGTGGGACGCCGACCCTGCGCAGTGGGACGACGCCATCGACGCCTACCGGCGTGTGGTCGCCATCGACCCGACCTACGCCGCCGCGTGGAACAACCTCGGCCTGCTGCTGCATCGCATGGGACGGTACGACGAGGCGCGCGAATCCTACGATCGCGCCCTCGGTGAGGCGGGGGACTGCGCCGAGGCCGCCTACAACCTCGGCTCGCTCAACGAAGACACCGGCGACGTCGATGAGGCGATCCGCTGCTATCGCCGCGCGCTGGACGTGTCGCCCGACTACGCCGACGCGCACTTCAACCTGGCCGGCGCGCTGGCGCGTGCGGGCCGCGGCGACGAGGCCGTGAAGCACTGGCAGCGCTACCTCGAGCTGGACGCCGGCAGCCCGTGGGCGAAGATCGCGCGCGCCCACCTGGAAGTCGTCGAGCGGCCGGGCGAGACGAGCGAGTGAACCTCCTCGTCGTCGGCGGCGGCGGCCGCGAGCACGCGCTCTGCTGGAAGCTCGCCCAGAGTCCCCGGCTGACGCGCCTGGTGGCGGCGCCGGGCAATCCCGGCATGGCGCGGCACGCGGCGTGCGTGGCGGTGAGCGTCGACGACCACGACGGCGTCGTGCGGCTCGCCGAGCGCGAGCGCGCCGACCTCGTCGTCGTCGGGCCCGAGGTGCCGCTGGTCGCCGGACTGGCCGACCGGCTTCGCGACAAGGGCTTCGCGGTGTTCGGGCCCGGCGCGCGTGCGGCCGCCATCGAGGGCAGCAAGGCGTTCTCCAAAGATCTGATGGCCCGTCATGGGATCCCGACCGCGCGCTTCGACACGTTCGACGATCCCGCACGTGCACGCCGGTTCTGCCGCGAACTGGGCACACCGCTTGTCATCAAGACCGACGGCCTGGCGGCCGGCAAGGGCGCCATGATCTGTCGTACGCTGCCGGAGGCGGACGACGCCATCGCCGCCTGCATGGAGCGCCGCGACTTCGGCGTCGCCGGCGCGCGCGTGATCGTCGAGGAGTTTTTGCACGGCGACGAGGTTTCGTTCTTCGCCCTCGTGAGCGGGCGGCGGGCGGTGCCGCTCGCGGCCGCGGAGGACCACAAGGCCGTCTTCGACGGCGACCGCGGTCCTAACACCGGGGGCATGGGCGCGTTCACGCCCGTCTTCGGGTTCGACGCCGCGATGCGCGAGCGCGTGATGACCACCATCGTCGAGCCGACGATCGCCGCCCTCGCCGACGAGGGCGCGCCGTACAGTGGCGTCCTCTTCGTACAGCTGATGCTCACGGCTGATGGGCCGAAGATCGTCGAGTTCAACTGCCGCTTCGGCGATCCCGAGTGCCAGGCGATCCTGGCGCCCATGGACGCCGACCTCCTGCCGCTGCTCGACGCCGTGGCGCGCGGCGCGCCGTTGCCCGCGCCCGAGCCGGCGACGCGCGCCGCCGTCTGCGTCGTCGTCGCGTCCGGTGGGTATCCGGGGCGCTATCCGACCGGGGTGCCGATCGACGGGATCGACGAGGCGGAGCGCGTGCCCGGCGTCGTCGTCTTTCACGCCGGCACCGCGCTACGCGACGGCCGGTCGGTGACGGCGGGCGGCCGCGTGCTCGGCGTGACCGCGACGGCCGACGGCGTGCCGGCCGCGATCGAGGCGGCGTACGCGGCGGCCGCGAGGATCCGCTTCGACGGCATGCACTACCGCAGGGACATCGGGCGGCGCAAGGCCGCGCAGGAGGCGTCGTGACCAACCCGATCCGCGTGGGTATCGTGCTGGGCAGCGACTCGGACCTCGAGGTGATGCTCGAGGCCGTGAAGGTGCTGGACACGCTGCAGGTCGGCAGCGAGGTCGTCGTCGCCTCCGCGCACCGCACGCCGAAGAAGACCGAGGAGTACGCGTCGACGGCCGAGGCGCGCGGGGTCGGCGTGCTGATCGCCGCCGCCGGCGGCGCCGCTGCGCTGCCCGGCGTGCTGGCGGCCTCCAGCGCCCTGCCCGTGATCGGCGTGCCGATCGCGGCCACGCCGCTGGGCGGCATGGACGCGTTGCTCTCGATCGTGCAGATGCCGAAGGGCGTGCCCGTGGCGACGGTGGCCATCGGGAGCTGGGGAGCCGCCAA
>QHSB01000359.1 GCA_003220335.1 Candidatus Rokuibacteriota bacterium | reverse complement strand
CCGCCCCGGCCAGCCCAGCACGCCCTCGCGATGCGACATCGCGGCCAGCCCGAAGCGCTCGAAGGCCAGCCGTTCCATGGCGCGGTAGGCGGGATGGAAGACGACCTCGTCCACGCGGCGGCCCCGCTCGTCGTACGCGCGCAGGGTGGGCGGATGCCGGTCGGCCTCGGCGGCCAGCGCGTCCAGCTCGTCGCCGGCAACGGCGCCGAGCACGACCAGCAGCGGCCGCGCGCGCGCCAGGACGTCCGGCTCCATCACCGTGGAGCAGACGAACTCGAGGTTGGGGTCGGCGATGTAGAAGTTGAGGCCGCGCGTCGTCGGCATGCCGTCCTGGGCGGCGAACGGCCCCGGCGGGGGCGGCAGCTCGGGCCTCACTGGAACTCCAGCGTGGCCGCGCGCAGACCGCAGAGCAGCTTGCCGGCCGTCTCCAGGCAGCGGTCGTTCGACGGCGGCATGACGGGGCCGGCGAGCGCGTCGCGGTGCCAGCGCTCGAGCGGCAGCTCCTTGAGGATGCCGCGGCCGCCGGCCAGCTGCAGCGCGCGGGTGGTCGCGTCGAGGCCGACCTCCGCCGCGTACGCCTTGGCCTGGTTCACGGCGAGCATGGTGGCGGCCTTGTCGGTCCCGTCCATGCGCACGCGGGCGGCCTCGTGCATCAGCAGGCGCGCCGCGCGCAGCGCCGTGCCGACCTGGGCGACCGTGCGCTGCACGAGCGGATGGTGGGACATCGGCTCGGTGGAGGGCTTGAGGGTCTTCGTCTTCGCGTACTCGAGCATGTAGTCGAAGGCCGCCTCGCCGATGCCGAGGTACACCGCGGCGTAGCCGAGGGCGAAACCCGAGAGGTCGATGCCCAGCAGGCTGCCCGGCGTGCCCACGACGTCCGCCTCCGGCACGAGGCAGTCGTAGCGGATCGTGTGGCTGATGGTGCCGCGCATGCCCGTCGCGTTCCAGATGCCCTCGATCTTCACGCCCGCGTCCGTGCGCGGGATCATCGCCGAGATCACGCCCTCCGACGCGCTGGTCGTCCCCTCCACGACGCCGGTGACGAAGTAGTAGTCGGCGGCGTCGCCGATCGAGCAGAACTGCTTGACGCCGGCCACGCGCCAGCCGCCGTCGGCAGGCCGGAAGACGGTGTTGAGCACGAACTTGTCGCGGAACGACTGCTCCGGCTCGCTGGTGATGGACGCGATCAGCCGGCCGCGCTCGACCACCTCGGCGAACCAGCGCCGCTTCTGCGCCTCGGTGCCGAGCGCGTCGATGAAGCCGGTGATCGTGCTGTGCATGTTGAAGGTCAGCGCGGTCGCCGAGCAGCCGCGCGCCATCTCGCGCAGCGCGTGCACGTAGGCGATGGGGTCGGCGCCGACGCCGCCGTAGGCGCGGGGGACGGCGAGCGGCAGCAGGCCCGCCGCGTGAAGGTCGCGGTAGTTCTCGTGCGGAAACGAGGACTCGGCGTCGTGGCGGGCGGCGCGCGGTGCGAAGCGCGTGCGCGCCAGGTCGGCCATGCGCGCGACGACCTCGGCCTGGTCGCCGGAGAGCGGCGGCAGCGGCAGCGCGTCCATACGTGCGAGGACGATAGCACACCGCCACGCGCCCGACGGCCGCGCGACCTTGACACTCCGGAAGGCTCCGTGCTAACTGCGCCTATGCCCGAGGCGCCCCTGCTGCGCACCGAAGCGCTGACGCGCGCCTTCGGCAGCCTCATCGCCGTGGATCGGGTCGACGTGGCCGTGCGGCGCGGCGAGCTGCGCTCGATCATCGGCCCCAACGGCGCGGGCAAGACGACGTTCTTCCGGCTCATCTCGGGCGAGACGACGCCGACCTCCGGCCGCGTGTGGTTCGGCCAGCGCGAGATCACGGGACTGCCGCAGCACGCGGTGGCGCGGCTCGGCATCACGAAGTCCTATCAGATCACCAACGTCTTCCCCCATCTCAGCGTGCACGAGAACGTGCGCGTGGCCGTGCAGGGCTGGACGCGCTCGTTCAACTTCTGGTCGCGCGCCGACGCGCTGACCGACGTCGCCGAGCGCGCCCGCGCGCTGCTGCGCACGGTCGGGCTCGTCGCGAAAGCCGAGCGCCTGGCCGCGCACCTCGCCCACGGCGAGAAGCGCCACCTGGAGATCGCCATCGCGCTGGCCTCCGAGCCGCAGCTCCTGCTGCTCGACGAGCCGACGGCGGGCATGAGCCCCGAGGAGACGGACGAGACGATGCGGCTGATCCGGGAGCTGACGGTGGGGCGCACGGTGATCCTCGTCGAGCACAAGATGAAGGTCGTCATGAAGATCTCCGACCGCATCACGGTCCTCCACCAGGGGCAGGTGCTGGCCGAGGGCACGCCGGAGGAGATCCGCGGCAACGAGCGCGTGCAGCAGACCTACCTCGGCGTCGTCCGCTAGTGGGTCTCGCCGAGCCCCGCAGCGTCGCTACGCCCGTCGCGCGGCCGCCCCGCTCACACCGACGATGGCTCGCCTGTACGCCGCTCGCTTGCTCGGGCGGGACTCGCGCGACCCCCCATCCCCCAGAGGGGGTCGCTAGGCGATCACGCCAATCCGTGGCGGCGCGCTCGTCCCGCCCTGCGCTGCGCGGCGGCGACACGGCTCGCCATACGGCGCTCGCGTGGCGGCCGCGCGCCGGCCGCAGCGACGTCACCGCGCTCGGCGGGATTCGCTAGCGGTGCCGCTGCTCGAGCTCGAGGACGTCCACACGTATTACGGCGAGGCCCACATCCTGCAGCCTGCGCGGCGAGGACCTCGCCCGGCTGCCCACGCACGAGATCGTGCGGCGCGGCATCGCCTGGATCCCCGAGGAGCGGCGCGTGCTGCCGAACCTGACCGTGCTCGAAAATCTGAAGCTCGGCATGCTCGGCGTCGGTGCCCGCGAGGCCGAGGTGGCCGCGCGGCTCGAGGAGGTCTTTCGCCACTTCCCGCGGCTGCGCGAGCGCATCGACCACGGGGGGCGATTCCTGTCGGGCGGCGAGCAGCAGATGGTCGCCATCGCGCGCGCGCTGGTGGCGCGGCCGACCGTCATGCTGGTGGACGAGCCGACCGAGGGGCTGGCGCCGATGCTCGTGCAGAGCCTCACCGGGATCCTGGCCGCCATCAACCGCGGCGGCACGACGATCCTGCTCGTGGAGCAGACCCTCGAGGTCGCGCTGGCGCTCTCGCGCCGCGTGTACGTGATGGACCAGGGCCGCGTCCAGTTCCAGGGCACGCCCGACGAGCTGCGCCGGGACCCGACGATCCAGCAGCGCTTCCTGGAAGTGTAGAGGCCCTACTTCACGCTGCCCGCGGTGAGGCCGCCGACCAGGTGACGCTCGATGAGCGCGAAGAGCACGACCACCGGGACGATGGCGATGACCGAGGCCGCGAAGAGGTGGTTCCAGTGCTGCACGTAGGCCGTCACGTACGAGGTGATGCCCACCGTCAGCGGCTTGCGCTCGGGGGCCGTCATCAGGGTCAGCGCCACGATGTACTCGTTCCAGGCCGCGATGAAGGCGAAGATCACCGCCGTCGCCAGCCCCGGCAGTGACAGCGGCAGGATCACCCGGCAGAGCGCGCCGAGGCGGCCGCACCCGTCGACGGCGGCCGCCTCTTCGATCTCTTTCGGGATGGACGCGAAGAACGCGCGCAGGATCCAGATGGCGAACGCGAGGTTGAAGGCGGCGTTGGTGAGGATGAGCGCCGCGTAGGTGTTCACCAGGTCCAGCTCGAAGAACTCGCGGTAGAGACCCACCACCAGCGCCGTCGGCGAGAACATCTGGGTCACGAGCACGAGGAAGAGAAAGGCCGTGCGGCCGCGGAACCGGTGACGCGCGGTGTAATAGGCGGCCGGGGCGGCGGCCAGCACGACGATCGCGGTGGAGGCGGCGGCCACCACGAGCGAGACCCTGAGCCAGTCCGAAAAACCGGGATCGGCGAGCACCTCGAGAAAGTTGCCGGGGCGCCAGGAGAGCGGCAGGAGCCGCGGCGGCGTCGTGCGCAGCTCGGCGTCGGGCTTCAACGCCGTCAGCAGCATCACGCCGTACGGCGCCAGCACGGCGCCGGCGAGCACGCATCCGGCCACGCCCAGGGCCGCGCGTTTCACGCGCCGGCCTCCTCCCAGCGCACGGTCTTCAGATAGACGACGACGGCGACCAGGATCAGCGCCACGTTGACCACGCCCAGCGCCGCGGCCAGGCCGACGTCGCGCAGCGCGCTCTTGAAGGCGATCTTGTACATGTAGGTGATCATCGTGTCGTGACCGAAGCCCGGGTTACGGTCGTTGAGCGTCCACACGATCGGGAAGGAGTTGAAGACGTAGATGACGTTGAGCACGACGGCCACCAGCAGGGCGGGTTTCAGCAGCGGCAGCGTCACCAGGCGGTAGGTCGTCCACCGGGAGGCGCCGTCCACCCGGGCGGCCTCGTAGACCTCGTCCGGGATACCCGCGAGGCCGGCGAGGACGACGTACGTGGTGAACGGCAGCGAGACGAAGATGCCCACCGCGATCATCGCGCCCATCACGGTCGCGTCGTCGCCGAGCCAGTCCACCGGCCGCACGATCAGGCGCAGCGAGGTCAGCAGGTGGTTCAGGGCGCCGAAGTAGTAGTCGTAGATCCACACGAACAGCTTGGAGGTCATGATCAGCGAGGCCGCCCACGGCACGATGAGCGCCGCGCGCACGAGCCCCCGGCCCGGAAACGATTCGTTCAGCAGCTGCGCGAGCCCGAGGGAGACGATCACGGTGACGCTCACGACGGCGGCCACCCACACCGCCGTGTTGACGAGCACCGCCGGCAGCGCCGGCTGCTCGAGGAGGCGCGCATAGTTGTCGGCGCCGACGAAGCCCTGGAACACGCCGGTGATCGAGTAGCGCCCGAGCGAGGCGCGCACGAGCGCGACGGCGGGATAGAAGACGACGCCGGCGATGAGCGCGAGGCTCGGGCCGAGCCAGAGCAGCGCCTCCCACCGGCGGGCGCGCACCGCGACGCGCCGGGTGAAACGCCTCAGCGCGCGGCCGCCGCGACGGCGTTGCGCTGGAGCTGGTCGAGCACCTGCTTGGGGTTGCCGCCCGGCTGCACGGCCAGGCCGATGTTCTGCTGGACGTCGAGCTTGACGCGGTCCCACGCCGGATCGGTCGTCGGCGCGAGCCGCGCATTGGGCAGCGCGTCGAGGTAGGGCTTCAGCCTCGCGTCGGCGCGCATGCGCTCGAGCCCGGACTTCGTCACCGGCAGGAAGCCCTCGGCCGTGATCCACCGCGTGATGTTGTCCGGCTGGTAGTAGAGATCGAGGAATTTCTTCACGGCCTCGCGGTTGTCCTTCTTCTTGAACGCCATCAGGTAGTCTTCGACGCCCAGGGTCACCGATTTCGCGAGGCGCGTCGGCATCTCGGCCACGCCGTACTTGACCTTGCCCTCGGCGTCGAGCTGCCGGGCGAGGGGGCTGAAGCCGATCACCATCCCGACCTTGCCGTCCTTGAAGAGCTGGAAGGCGCCGTCGGTCCGATTCGTCTTGCCGGGGTTCACCTGCGTGACCTTGTGACGGTTGGCGAGGTCGGCCAGGAAGGTGAGCGTGCGGACATTGGGCTCGCTGTCGATCGCCCACGTCTCGCCCGCCTTCCAGTCGCCGCCGCCGTTCCACATCCAGATCGACCACTCGGCCTGCGCCTCCTCGGGGCCGAGCGGCAGCGCGTAGCCGATGGCGCCGCCGCCGAGCGCCTGCAGCTTCCTGGCCGCCTGCACGAACTCGTCCCACGTCCGGGGCGGCGCCGCGAGGCCGGCCTTCGCGAAGAGCTCCCGGTTGTAGAAGAACGCGCGCGCGCTCGACAGGATCGGCAGGCCGTAGAGCGTGCCCTGGTACTGTCCGCCGCGTGCAAAGGACTCCAGGAAGTCGTCTTTCGTCGCCGGCGACAGCACCTCGTCGGCCGGGTAGAGGAGCCCGTCGCGGGCGTAGGACGAGAACGAGTTCAGGTTCAGCACGTCGGGGGGCTGGTTGTTCTGGATCATCGTGCTGACCTGCTGATCGATCGAGTTCCAGTCGATGATCCGCAGATCGACCTTGCCGCCGCCCTGCGTGCCGTACTGCTCGGCGAGCGCCTGCCAGAAGGGCCGCGTGTGGTCCTTGCTGTACTCGGCGATGACGACGGTGATCGAGGGGCCGCGCGCGCTCCCGCGCTCGCAGCCGGCGCCGAGGGCCGCCACGACGAGGACGGCCAGCAGGCTCGCCAGCCGCCGGCTCACGGGTGCTCCCGATCGAAGCGTCCCGCGTCGGGCGGCGTGATGAGGTCGGGGGCCGTCCAGCCCTCGAGGTCGTACTCGGCCAGGCAGCGTTCGGCGAACTCCTTGAAGCCCCGGGCCAGGCCGCTCGTCTGGGCCATCTGCCAGGTGAGGAACCGGATCGTCTCGGGCGCGCCGGCGTAGTTGCGCTCGTAGAGCTCGTGCCGCCCGCCGAACTCGGTGCCCATCGCGTCCCACAGGAGCTTCATCAGCTTGGTGCGCTCGACGGCACTGCTGCCGTCCGAGCCGCGCAGGTACTTGTCGAGGTAGCCGCGGAGCTCCGGGGTCTTGAAGTCCGCCGCGTGCGAGTTGAGGTAGATCAGGGCGCTGCCCAGGATGTTCTCGGTGATCTCTTTCACGCGCGGCCAGGCGATGGTCGCGAACAGCCGATAGGCCTGCGCGTATTCCGGATTGGGGAGCACGGTATGGCCCGCCCAGGGCACGGCCGCCCGGGCCATCGCGTCGGTCAGGCCCCAGAAGAGATTGCGCCAGCCGATCACCTCGCCGATGGAGGTCTGGATGTGGCGCGTGCCGGCGGAGCCGACGGCCTCGGCCGCCTTGAGCATCAGTCCGGTGACGAAGTCCAGCTTCACGGCCAGGCGGGTGCAGCCGTGGAGCATCGCGCGCGGGAAGAACCCGGAGTGCTGGAAGAACGTGTTCGACTTGCCCACGTCTTCGTAGACGAGGACGTCCTCCCAGGGCACCAGCGCGTGGTCGAGCACGAGGATGGCGTCGTTCTCGTCCAGCCGGCTGCTGAGCGGATAGTCGAACGGGCTGCCCATGACCTCCGCGGCCATCGCGTACGAGGGCCGGCAGATCAGCTTCACCCCCGGCGTGTCCATGGTGGCGATGAAGACCGCGGCGAACTCCTTGGTGGCGATCGGTGTGGTGGTGGGGTGCGCGATGAAGTTCGCGTGCGTGAGGGCGGAGCCCGTGGCCACGACCTTGGCGCCGCTCACGATCAGCCCGGCGTCCGTCTCCCGCTCGACGTGCACGTACACGTCGGCGACCTCGTCGGGCGGGCGGTGGCGATCGACGGGCGGCTGGACGAGGGCGTGGTTCAGGAAGAGCACGCGCTCCTGGGCGGCGCGGTACCAGCGCCGCGCGTTGTCCTGGTACGGGGCGTAGAAGTCGGCGTTGGCGCCGAGCGTGGCCAGGAAGGCCGCCTTGTAGTCGGGCGAGCGGCCCATCCAGCCGTAGGTCAGCCGCGCCCACGCGGCGATCGCGTCGCGTGCGGCCACGAGCTCCTCGGCGCTGGCCGGCGCGCGGAAGTAGCGATGCGTGTAGCCGCCGGAGCCGGTATCCGTCGCACACGTCAGCACGGGCTGCATGGCCGGGTCGTGCAGCGCGTCGTACAGGCGCGCGAGCATGCGCGCCGGGTTGCGGAAGGCCGGGTGCGTCGTGACGTCCTTGACGCGCTCGCCGTAGATCCAGACCTCGCGCGGACCGCGCAGGCTGTCCAGGAACTCCGCGCCCGTGAGGGGCCGGGTCACGCCATCTTGCCCTGCGCCGCGGAGCGTCGCGCGGTCACGCAGCGGCCCCTTCGCGAACTTCGACTGCCCGTTGACCCCCATGAGGTGGATCTGCGCGGTGCCGCCGACGTCCATCCAGTAGCCGTCGATGGTCGGGATGGTCGGCCGGCCGGCGTCGGGCTGAAGGCCGAGCACGTCGCCGTAGAACCTGCGCGCCTTCGCGACCTCCTCCGGCGAGGCGCCGACGCGGATACCGTGATGATGGAGCTCGAGCACCTTAACGGCCATGGAACCCTCCTGTGAGCGTGCCCCAGATGCCCTTGGGCAGGAAGAGAACGAACGCCATGAAGATGGCCCCGATCGCGAGCGGCCACGACTCGGTCCACACGCTGATCGCGTCCTCGAGCACGAGGTACGTGGCGGCCCCGACGAAGGGACCGAAGAACGTCCCGGCGCCGCCGAGCAGCGTCATGATGACGACCTGGCCCGAGGTGGACCAGTGCAACGACTCGATCGGCACCACCGTCAGCCGCAGCGCGTCCAGCGACCCCGCGAGGCCGCAGAAGAGCGCGTAGAACACGAACGAGAGGTGCTTGATGCGGGCGATGTCATAGCCGCACGCGGCGGCGCGGTCGGCGTTCTCGCGGATCGCCTGCAGCACCGTGCCGAACGGTGAGTCGAGGATGCGCTTGAGCGCCGCCACCGCCACGCCCACCACGATGAGCGTGAAGTAGTAGAAGACGACCGAGCGGTCGAGGCGCAGCGTGAAGCCGCCAAGCCCGATCGCCGGCACCGCGATGCCGCGCAGCCCGTCGTCCCCGCCCGTCCAGTCGGCGAGATGGAAGCCGACGAAGTAGAGCAGCTGGGCGAACGCGAGCGTCAGCATCGCGAAGTAGATGCCGCGCCGGCGCAGGCAGAAGAACCCGACCAGGGCGCCGCCGACGAGCGCCAGCCCGTAGATCAGCACCTGCGAGCCGAGCGACTTGTACGGCACCACCCACGGGAAGATGGCGAAGACCACGAAGAAGCAGAGCACGGGGTGCCGGCGCACCCACGCCGCCACGGCGCTCACGGGACTCATTCCATCAACCCCGTCTCGCCGAGGAGGCCGCTCGGCCGGAACAGCAGGACCAGCGCCATGAAGATGAACACGATGATCTCGGCCAGCTTGGGCGCGAAGAACGTGGTGAGCCCCACGATCTGGCCGATCAGCAGGCCGGAGATCACGGCGCCGAGCAGGCTGCCCATACCGCCGACGACGACCACGACGAACGACTCGATGATGATGGTGACGCCCATCTCCGCGTAGGCGCCCCGCATCGGGCCGGCCAGGATGCCGGCGAGGCCGGCCAGCCCGGCGCCGATGCCGAACACGAGGAACCAGATCCGCCCGACGTCGAAGCCCAGCGCGCGCACCATCAGCGGATCGCGCGAGCCGGCCCGGATGACGAGCCCGATGTTGGTCTTTTCGAGGAAGAGCCAGAGACCGACGAGCACCACGGCGGTCACCGCGATGACGAAGAGCCGGTACGTCGGAAAGTACGTGAAGCCGAGGTTGACGGCGCCGGCCAGCGCGGCGGGCGGATCGAGGGTGACGCCGATCTTGCCCCAGATGAGCCGCGCGACCTCGACGAGCACGAGCGACAGCCCGAAGGTGAGCAGAAGCGGATCGTCGGGCGAGCGGCCGTAGAGCGGCCGGATCAGGAACCGCTCGACGACCAGCCCAAAGACGCCGACGAGCAGCGGCGCCAGCACGAGGGCGACGAGGAAGCTGCCGGTGCGCCCCATCAGCACGAAGCCGAAGTAGGCGCCGAGCATGTAGAGCGCACCGTGCGAGAAGTTCACCACCGTCATCAGGCCGAAGATCAGCGACAGCCCCACCGCCAGCAGGACGTAGATCCCGCCGAGCACCAGCCCGGTGAAGACCTGGGCGGCCAGCGCCGCGAGCGAGATGTCGGACACGACCGGCTAGGCGAGGCCCTTTTCGGCGCAGGTCCGGTCGAACTCCTCGTTGGCCGGCACGCGCGACACGACCTCGAGCAGGCCCCAGTCGCCCTGCGTCTTACCGGGCGCCCGGCCCTTGAGAATCCACATGTCCTGGAACGACTTGTTGTCACAGGTGCGCCACCACTGCTTGCCCTTGAAGTGGTTGT
>QHSB01000358.1 GCA_003220335.1 Candidatus Rokuibacteriota bacterium | reverse complement strand
GATGCGGACCTACACGCTTCACGTCGGCAAGATGGCCGAGGCCGTCAAGCTGTATACCGAGTTCGGCTACCCGGCGCTCCAGAAAGGCGGCCAGGACAAGAAGTTGATCGGCTACTTCCAGGCCGACACGGGCATGATCAATCAACTCGTCCATATGTGGAAGTTCAACGACGATGCCGATCGCCGCGCGCACTGGGCGTCGTTATTCGCCAACAAAGATTTCGTCGACGGCTTCGCCGTGAAATTCCGTCCGCTGGTCGCCTCTCAGGAGGTCAAGCTACTGACCGCGGCCCCGTGGGGACCGCATCCCTGAGAAGACTTGCGGCTACCCGCGCCCGGCGGCGAGCGGCGGTGGGCCGAACGCGCCGCCCGCGGTGATCGGCATGTCCAGCAAAGCGTTGACGAGATCGGCCAGCGCCGTGCGCGACGGTTCGTCGGTGAGCGCGCCGTCGCGGAAGTGCGCGGACTCTAGATACACGCTGGTCGGCGCCACCCGCGCTCCGAACCACGCCAGCACCGCGCGGAGCTGCCAGTCCACGCCCAGGTAGTGATGCGGCGTCGCGCCCATGGCGACGATGCCCACGGGCTTGGCGCGCAGCGCCTCGATGGGCGTCAGGTCGAGCAGATTCTTGAGCGCGCCCGTGAAGGTGCCGCGATAGACGGGGCTGGCCAGCAGCACGCAGTCGGCACCGGCCACTCGCGCCACGACCGCGCCGGTGTCGTCGTCGAACTTCTCGGGTGGGCGGCCGTCGGCGAACGAGACGCGGTGATCGGCCAAATTCAGCAGCGACGCCGACACCCCGGGCCGCGCCGCCGCCATCTCCACCGCCGTGGCGATCGCCGCGTTCAAGCGGCCGGGTGGGGTGACGCTGCCGACGACGGCGAGCAGGCTGGTCACGCCCCCACCATGGCCGCGCGATCGCGGCGGGCCACCTCGGCGCGCACCTGTGGAATAAGCTCGCGGCCGTACTCGAGCGCGTCGTTCAGTGGATCGAAGCCGCGGATCAGCAGGGTCGTGCAGCCGATGTCGTAGTAGTCGATCAGTGACTCGGCCACCTGTTCCGGGGTGCCCACCAGCGCGGTGGTGTTGCCGGCGCCGCCCATGGCCGCGGCGATCGGTGTCCACAGGCGCTTGTCGTGCACCTCGGCCTCGCGCGCGAACTCCACGAGCCGGCGCGCGCCCACGGCCTGTGGGCGCATGCCCGCGCCCTCGCCCACCACGCTCGGTCGAGCCTCCGTCACCTTGGCGAGGATGCTCCGCGCGCGCTCCCACGCCTGTGTCTCCGTGGGCGCGATGATCGGGCGCAGCGACACGCTGATGCGTGGGCGGCGCCCGAAGGCCGCGGCCTTCTCGTGGATGTCGGCGATGCGCTGCTTGACGGCGGCGAGCGGCTCGCCCCAGAGTGCGTACACGTCGCAGTGCTTGGCCGCCACCGTGGCGGCCGCGCCCGAGGCGCCGCCGAAGTAGAGGGGGATGGAGCCCGGCCGGAGCGGCTTGACCTCCGAGAACGCCTTGGCGAACCGATAGAACTCGCCCTCGTGATCGAACGGCTCGGGCGCCGTCCACATGCGGCGTAACACATCCAGATATTCGTCGGTGCGGCGATAGCGCATGTCGTGGTCGAGCCAGTCGCCGTCACGCGTCTGCTCGGCATCGCTGCCGCCCGTGATGATGTGCAGAGCGACGCGGCCGTTCGTCACGTGGTCCAGCGTGGCCGCGGCGCGTGCGGTCAGCGTGGGCGCCACGAAGCCGGGCCGGTGCGCGATGAGGTAGCCCAAGCGCTCGGTGTGCGCGGCCGCGTAGCCCGTCACCGCGAACCCCTCGGCCGACGTCGAGGTGTACCCCACGAGCACGCGGTCGAAGCCGGCCTTCTCGTGAGCCTGGGCGAAGGCGCGCAACCACGGCGTGTCGACGGCGCCGCCGATCACGTGCACGGCCGCGCCGTCCGCGCCCTCCGGCTTCACTCCGATCATGCCGATGATCTCGACGGGCACGCTGGCGATGCTATACCGCCGGCGGCCACCCGTTCAACAGCAGGGGTCGACGTGCTGCTGCTCGTGCCACTCGTGATCTTCGTCGCGTACCTCGTATTCGGCATCACGGGGTTCGGTGCCGCGCCGATCACGATTCCCGTTCTCGTCACGCGCCGGCAAGCCGACACCCGAGAGGTCGTGACGCTCGTGCCCTTCACGCTCCTCGGGCTCACCCTGGGCGTCACGCTGCTCCTCCGCCTGCCGCGCGACGCGACCCTGCTGGCGCTCGGCGGGCGGGCCGCCGTACGTCATGCACCTCGCCGGCCGGATTGCCGATCCGGATGCGCAACGCGCCACCATCTCGCAGATGGTGATCCTCAACGTCGGATTGCGTCGTCGCGTTCGCTCTCGCCGGGCTCCTCGTCTCCCCCACGCTCTGGGTCGCGGTCGCGATCTTGCTGCCCGTGGCCTGGGCCGGGGTGTGGGCCGGTCATCGCGCGCACACCGCGGAATACCTGCACCCGATGGCCGGCCACGTGTTCGCCGCGCTGCGTGACGGCATCCTCAAGCCCGACGTCCGCCGACGCTATCCCCTCGCCGCCGCGGCCGACCCCCACCGCGATCTCGAGGCGCGACGCACCAGCGGCCCGATCGTCCTCCTCGTCTGACCCGCCGCGATGATGGCCGCTAGCCGGCCTTGCCGGCCATGTCTTCGATCCGCGCCCATTCCGCATCGGTGACAGGCATCACCGACAACCGCGCGATACGGACCAGCGGAAAGTCCTTGAAGGCTGCGTCTGCCTTGATTTCGGCGAGCGTGACCGGCCTCGGAAGCCGCTTGACCGGTGCGACGTCCACCGCGACGTACTTTCCGCTCGCGTCCTCCGGATCCGGATAGGCGTCGGACAGGGCCTTCACGATCCCGACCACCGCCTTTTCATCACCGGTGTGGTAATAGAAGATGCGATCGCCCTTCTTGATGGCGCGAAGATGCTTCTGCGCCAGCGCGTTCCTGACGCCGCTCCAGACCGCTTTCTTGTCCTTCACGAGCGCGTCGAATCCGTAGTGGGTCGGTTCTTCCTTCACCAGCCAATTCATAGCGCCCGCACCCTCCGATCGCTAGAGCTGACTTCGCGGCGCGGATGTCACGTCGAGGAGCCATGTTCATCCCTTCGACTTTTTGTGAGCCAGAACAATAGAACCTCCGATCAGCAAGGCTGAGGTAATGCCGGCCAGGGCCAGCAGGCGGCCGGCTCGCATGACCACGTGCTGGAGTTCGTCCAATTGGCTCAGTTCTACGCGAATTTTCAGATTACCGCTTTTCGCCGTATAGATTCCGCGGCGTATCTCCTTGGGAAGGTCGGCGAATAGCTCCAGATATTGTGTGAAGAGTCTCAGCCCGCGTTTCCCCAAGGCTTGCGGAGATAACTGGTCGATGACCGCCTCGTGAAGGGTGGGTTGTATAGCGACCATGATGTCGAAGTCACGGTCAAGCTTCTTGAATGCCCCCTCCAGCGAGACAAAGACCTTGAGGAGCATGGCTTGATCCGGAGGCATCGTCAGCTTGTTGTCTCGGACCAGACTCAACAAGTCCCCAACCATGGCCGACAAATCCATGAGACCCATCGATTTCCCGGCATACTTGCCGAGAAATTCCTCGACGGCGCCTGACAGTTCCCCCGGGTCGTCTCCTTCTCTGTCAGACCATTCCAAGAGAATCGTGCAGAGGCCATCGGCGTCATTTTGCAGCAACGCCTGCAGCAGCTTCATGATCTGTTGTCGTCTGACCTCAGAGACGCGTCCGATCATGCCGAAGTCGATGAAGGCAATGCGTTCACCAGGCAATATGAAAAAGTTCCCCGGGTGCGGATCGGCATGGAATAGCCCATCCATCATGATCATCTTGAGCACCGCACTCGCCCCTGTCTGGGCAATGCGTTTGCGGTCCATTCCGGCGGCATCGATGGCTCGAACGTTCACTCCGGGGATGCCATCCACAAATTCCTGGACATTAATGCGTTCCCGTGTCCATTCCCAATAGATTTTGGGGATTACGATTTGGTCATTGCCTTCAAAATTGGCCGCAACGTGCTCGGCATTGTGTCCTTCCGTCATGAAGTTGAGTTCATTCTGGAGCGACTTCACGAATTGCTGGACGACCTTTTGAGGGTGATAGGCGGCCAGCTGAGGCACACTCTTTTCGGCTAACGACGCCAGATAGGCGAGCAGGCGCATATCGGATTCAATTTTCGGCCGGATCCCGGGGCGTTGAATCTTGAGCACCACTTTCGTGCCGTCTTTCAAGGTCGCGCGGTGAACCTGGGCCACTGAAGCGGCCGCGAGTGGTGCGGTGTCTACCTCCTCGAATATTTCTTCGAGGGGTGCTCCCAAATCTTCTTCGATCTGGGGACGAAGCTCTTTGAAGTCCAGTGGGGGGGCTTGCGATTGGAGCTTTTCGAATTCAGTGATCCACCCGGGGCCGAACAGGTCAGGGCGAGTCGCGAGAATTTGGCCAAGCTTGACAAAGGTCGGCCCGAGGATTTCAAGAACCCGGCGTACACGCTGGGGACGTTCGAGGTGCGCCATCTCATCTGCGTACTTCCAACCCATGATCCTGCCGGTGCGTTCAGCCGCGGCTTCAAGACCCATTTGTTTGAAAATGTCCCCGAAGCCGGCCACGGTGAAGACCCGGATGATT
>QHSB01000357.1 GCA_003220335.1 Candidatus Rokuibacteriota bacterium | reverse complement strand
CGTTCTCGCCCGACGCCCTGACCGGCATGGAGGCCTCGCTGCGCTTCGGCGGCCCCGAGACATTGGAGACCAAGATCTTCGGCCGCCTCTCGGCGTGGCAGAACTGGATCTTCCAGCGGCCGAACGCGGTCGGCCCGAAGGGCGCGCTCCAGGTCTACGGCACCGGCGAGCGCAGCGACTTCGATCGCAGGAGAGTGTGATGGGGTCCATCGATTATCTGGAGCGCATTCCGAACAACGTCGACCTCGCCGGCAACCGCCGCCTGCAGCGCGCGCTGGAAGAATGGCAGCCGCGGTTCCTCGAGTGGTGGCGCGACATGGGGCCGGAAGGCTACCAGGCGCGCGACGTCTACCTGCGCACCGCCATCAGCGTGGACGCGCAGGGCTGGGCGCAGTTCGGCTATCTCAAGATGCCCGACTACCGCTGGGGCATTTTCCTCGCCGAGCCGGAGCCCAACCGCGCGATCGCCTTCGGCGATCACAAGGGCGAGCCCGCGTGGCAGGAGGTGCCCGGCGAGTATCGCGGCACGCTGCGCCGGCTGATCGTCACGCAGGGCGACACCGAGCCTGCCTCCGTCGAGCAGCAGCGGCATCTCGGGCGGACGTGCCCCTCGCTCTACGACCTGCGCAACCTCTTCCAGGTCAACGTGGAAGAGGGCCGTCACCTCTGGGCGATGGTCTATCTGCTCCAGGCCTACTTCGGCCGCGACGGCCGCGAGGAGGCGGAGGCCCTGCTGCAGCGCCGCTCCGGCGACACCGACAAGCCGCGCATCCTGGGCGCCTTCAACGAGAAGACGCCCGACTGGCTCAGCTTCTTCATGTTCAGCTTCTTCACCGACCGCGACGGCAAGTACCAGCTCGCGAGCCTCGCCGAGAGCGGCTTCGACCCGCTCTCGCGCACGTGCCGCTTCATGCTGACCGAGGAAGCGCATCACATGTTCGTCGGCGAGAGCGGCGTCGGCCGCATCGTGCAGCGCACGTGCGAGATCATGAAGCAGCATCCGAACGACGACCCGCGCACGCACGGGGTCATCGACCTGCCGGCGATCCAGCGCTACCTCAACTTCCACTTCTCCGTCTCGCTCGACCTCTTCGGCTCGGAGATCTCGACCAACGCCGCCAACTTCTACACGCTGGGGCTCAAGGGACGCTTCGAGGAGACGAAGAAGACCGACGATCACCTGCTCAAGAACGCCACCTACCGGATCATCACGCTGGACAAGGATCGCCTGCTGGAGACCGAGCAGCCGGCGCTGCCCACGCTCAACGAGCGGCTGCGCGACGACTACGTGGCCGACTGCCAGCGCGGTGTGGACCGCTGGAACCGCATCATCCGCGAGCACGGCATCGACGTCCATCTGCGGCTGCCGCATCGCGGCTTCCACCGCGCCATCGGCGCCTGCGCGGAGGTCCGCGTCTCGCCCGACGGCCGGCTGTTGAGCCAGGCGGAGTGGGACGCCCACAAGCACGAGTGGCTCCCCACCGAGGCCGACAAGACCTACGTGCAGAACCTCATGAAGGGCGTCACGGAGCCCGGGAAGTTCGCCAACTGGATCGCCGCGCCCGCGCGCGGCGTCAACGGTCAGCCCGTCGACTTCGAGTACGTGCGGCTGGCATAGGAGAGCCCGTGGCCAGGACGATCACGCCCAGAGGGTTTCCCGCGCCGCTCGGAATGTACTCGCACGGCATGGTCGCCGCCGGCGGCGAGCTGGTGACCGTGGCCGGGCAGGTGGGCATCGGACCGCGGGGGGTGGCCGGCCCCGACGTCGGCAGCCAGACGCGACAGGCCTTCGAGAACGTGCGCGCCATCGTCGAGGCAGCCGATTGCACGATGGCCGACATCGTCCGCCTTCAGACCTTCCTCGTCAGCGCGGACGACATCCCGGCTTTCATGAAGGCGCGCCAGGAGCTTTTCCCGGCGTATTTCCCGACCGGCCTCTATCCGCCGAACACACTGCTGGTCGTGAGCCGGCTGGTCCGGCCGGAGCTGCGGGTGGAGGTGGAGGCGATGGCGGTGCGCCGGGCGCCGCGTCCCGTGGGACGCAAGCGCCCGGCGGGCGTGACGCGAGCCTACAAGCGACGCTGATCGATGTAGTTGTCGTTGCTGCGGGTCATTGCCACGATGGCGAGGATCACGACGAGCAGCAGCGCGGCAGCGATGAGCACGGCCGCCGTCGGGGAGAGCCCGAAGATGGTCGTGCGCTCCACCACCGTCGAGCGCGGCAGGGCCGAGGGCGCCGGAGCCGAAGACGTCGAGCTCGACGACGAGGACGTACCCTGGGCGAGAACCTCGGAAACGGGCGCGGCGAGCAGGGCCGCACCGAGCAGAGCGGCGAACAAGGATTTCATACCGCACCTCCTCAGCAGGTCTGGCAGCAAGGCCGGTGCCAGTGACAGGGGGTTGGGGAGGAGCCGCCGCATGAGCACGTGGGAAACGCTGCCCGCGCAGTTCAACGTCGCGACCTGGTTCGTCGATCGCAACGTCGCCCAGGGCCGGGGAGCCTCGCCCGCCTTCCACTACGAAGACCGCACGCTGACGTACGCCGACGTGCAGGATCTCGCCAACCGGACCGGCAACGCGCTGCTCGAGCTGGGCGTGCAGATGGAAGACCGCGTGCTGGTCCTCTGTCTCGACGCGCCGGAGTTCCTCGGCGCCTTCTGGGGCGCCATCAAGATCGGCGCGATCCCGATCCCCGTGAACACGCTGATGCGCAGCGAGGACTACCTGTACTTCCTGCAGGACAGCCGCGCGAAGGCCGCGGTCATCTCGGCCCCGCTGCTGGCGGAGGCGGGGCCGGTGCTCGCGCGGGCGCCACGCCTGCGCCACGTGCTCGTGGCCGGCGGCACGCCGGGTCCGCATTTGTCGTACGAGAGCCTCGTCGGGAAGGCCTCGCCGCGCCTGGAGGCCGCCGACACCTCGAAGGACGACGCGGCGTTCTGGCTCTACTCTTCGGGCTCCACCGGCCGCCCGAAGGGCGCGGTGCACCTGCATCACGACATGGTGGTCTGCTACGAGACGTACGCGGCGCAGGTCCTCCGCATGCGTGCCGACGACAAGGTATTCTCGGCGGCCAAGCTCTTCTTCGCCTACGGGCTCGGTAACGCCGGCTACTTCCCGATGGGCGCCGGCGCGCAGAGCGTGCTCTCTCCGCACCGCCCGACGCCCGACGGCGTCTTCGAGATGATCGCGCGTCACCGGCCGACGATCTTCTTCGGCGTGCCGACGCTCTACGCGGCCATGCTCGCGCTGAAGGAGCCCGAAAAGCGCTGGGACGTCTCGTCCCTCCGCCTCTGCGTCTCGGCGGGCGAGGCGCTGCCCGAGGAGCTCTACAACCGCTGGCGCGAGCGCTTCGGCATCGAGATCATCGACGGCATCGGCACCACGGAGATCCTGCACATCTTCCTGTCCAACCGTCCCGGCGCCTCACGCCCCGGCTCTACCGGGCTGCCGGTGCCGGGCTACGAGGCGATCGTCGTGGACGACGAGGGCCGGCCGGTCACGCAGGGCGAGATCGGCAACCTGCGCGTCAAGGGTGAGTCGACGATGGCCTACTACTGGAACAAGCACGAGAAGACGAAGGAGGCGCTCTACGGCCCGTGGATCCAGACGGGCGACAAGTACTGGCAGGACGCCGACGGCTACTTCTGGTACGCGGGCCGCGCCGACGACATGCTGAAGGTCGGCGGCATCTGGGTGTCGCCGGTGGAGGTCGAAAACACGCTGGTCAGGCACCCGGCGGTGCTCGAGGCGGCCGTGGTCGGCCACGAGGACGGAGACGGGCTCGTGAAGCCCAAGGCGTTCGTCGTGCTCAAGGAGCCCGCGGGCGGCGGCGCCGGCCTCGCCGACGAGCTGAAGGCCTTCGTCAAGGACAAGATCGCGCCCTATAAGTATCCGCGCTGGATCGAGTTCGTCGGCGAGCTGCCGAAGACGGCCACCGGCAAGATCCAGCGCTTCAAGCTCCGCGCCTGATGTACGACCGCTCGGTCGAGACGCTGGAGGCCGGGCGGCTGCGCGAGCATCAGTGGCGCCGGCTGCGCGCCCTCCTGGACGAGATCTACGGCGCCCCGGGCAACGCGTTCTGGCGCGCGGCGTGGGCGCGCGCCGGCGTCGGCGCGGCGGGCGATCTGAAGACGTGGGACGACTTCCGGCGGCTGCCGTTGTCGCGCAAGGCCGACGTCGTCGAGGATCAGACCGCGCACCCGTCATTCGGCACCAACCTCACCTATCCGCTCGAGCGCTACGTGCGCGTGCATCAGACCTCCGGCACGACGGGCGCGCCGCTGCGCTGGCTCGACACGCAGGTCTCGTGGGACTGGTGGGTGCACTGCTGGCGGTTCGTGCTCGCCGGAGCCGGTCTCGGGCCGGCCGATCGCGTGTACTTCCCGTTCTCGTTCGGGCTGTTCATCGGCTTCTGGGCGGGCTTCGAGGGCGCGCGCGCGCTCGGCGCGCTGGCCATTCCCGGCGGCGGCGCCGACTCGGTGACGCGGCTGGCGGCCATGCAGGCGCTCGGCGCCACCGCGCTCGTGTGCACGCCGTCCTACGCGCTGCACCTGGCCGAGACGGGACGCGAGCGCGGCATCGACGTCGCCGCGCTGCCCGTGCGGGTGACCGTGCACGCGGGCGAGCCGGGAGCGGGCATTCCGGCCGTGCGCGCGAGAATCCAGCAGAGCTGGGGCGCGCGGGCGTTCGACCACGCGGGCATGACCGAGATGGGCGCCTACGGCTACGAATGCGCGGCGCAGACCGGGCTGCACGTCAACGAGTCGGAGTTCATCGCCGAGGTGCTGGACCCGGTGACCCAGGCACCGGCGCCCGAGGGCGAGCTGGTGCTGACGAACCTCGGCCGTCTAGGCTCGCCCATGATCCGCTACCGCACCGGCGACCGCGTGCGCCTCGCGGAAGCGCCGTGCGCCTGCGGGCGGACCTTCCGGCGGCTCGAGGGCGGCATCCTCGGCCGCGTCGACGACATGCTGATCCTGCGCGGCGTGAACGTCTTCCCCTCCGCCGTCGAGGGGATCGTGCGTCGCTTCGCGTCGGTCGAGGAGTTCCAGATCGAGGTCTTCCGCGACGGCGAGCTCGACGAGGCGCGCATCCTCGTGGAGGTCGGCGCCGGCGACGCTTCCGCGCTGTGCGCGGCCCTGCAGGAGGCGCTGCGGGTCGGGCTCGGCCTGCGCCTGCCGGTGACGCCGGCGCCGCCGCGAACCCTCCCGCGCTTCGAGCTGAAGGCGCGGCGCGTGGTGCGGCGCTAGGGCGACGCGGGCAGCCGCTCGGCTGCCCGCGTCTGTGCAGCGTTGGCTCCGTCTACTTCAGGCGCTGGCAGGTGATGGTGGCTCGTGCGTGCTCCTGCCCCTGCACGCCGCCGATGAGCTCGCGCGTACGCAGCGACCCGCTCACGAAGAAGAGATCCGGATCCCCGACCGTCGAGAATTCGACGACGACGGAGATGTTATTACCGGCGCCCGGGGCCGACGGCATGAACGTGTTGCCGTAGATGTGGCTCGTCGTCAGGTAATAGCTGGCCCCCGCCGGCACGGTGGTGACGTTGAAGTTGAACTGCGGAGGAATGTCCCGGTTGGTCGGAAGGTCCCTTGGTGGGACGGCCGCCTCGCCAAAATCGTCGACGACGTCGCCGAAGAAATTGCGGATCGTGAGCCGGGTGATGCGGACGTCTTCGGGGCGCTCGAGATTCGCATTCCTGAAGCCGTAGGCGGTATCGATGATCTCGGTGAAATTCGCGCGGGGTGCGTGAACTCCCCCGCAGATCACCGTCCCCGCGCGGTCGCGGGCCTCCGCCGGCATGACGGCGCCCAGGACGACGAGAGCGACAGCGAGTGACAGACACGGCGCGAACTGGCTCCGATTCATAAGTCCCCTCCCGGTGCAATGTCGTCGGCGCGCAGCTTGCCGACGCGGGTCCGAGCCTAGTCGCCGGGGCGTCACACTTCCGTCACGTGGACGTCACGACCCACACGACCACGACCCTCGTCCGATCCGCGCCGCCCCGTATGCGTCGCATCGCGACTTCGCCTGACGTTCTCGTGACGCCGCGGTGACGCCGCTGCGGCAATCCTATGGCCACGCAGCAGACACGCGCCGGGAGGAGAGCCATGGGATGTGCAACGGATCGCGCGACGATGCTTGTGCTCGTGGTCGCACTCGGGATCGGCCCGTGGGGGTGCGCCCACACAATGCCGCGCGCACCGCAGCCACCGTCGGACGACGTGCGATCAGAGCTCGGGACGATCGGTGTCGCGGCGGCATCGGTGACGCCACCGGCGCAGCTCATGGCGCCCACGAGAGGCAAAGCCTTCGGCGCATTGAAAGGCGCCGGAGGGGGCTTCGTCACAGGCGCGAAGCCGGGCCTCTACCTCGCGGCCGCAGCGGGCAGCGGCTGCGTCGGCGGCGGCCGGGAGGCGGCGACGCTCTGCGCACTGGTCATCATGACGGGCCTTGGGGCCGCCGCCGCGGGCGGCACGGTGGGGGCGCTGGGCGGCACGGTGTACGGCCTCGTCACGGCAGACTCGGCCTCCACGATCGCGGCGGCCGAAAGCGCCCTCACGCGAGCGGTGGCTGATGTCGATGTCCAGCGAAGCCTTCGAGATCATGTGCTCCGTGAGGTGGGCGAGCGGAGCGCGCTCACCTTCGTCGATCTCGAGGAACGCACCGCCGCAGACGGAGTCCCGGCTGACCATCGGCGATGGAAGCACGACGGCATCGACACCGTCCTGGAGGTCACGATGTCGCCGCTGCGGCTCGCGGGCGGCGGTGGCGTCAAGCCGAGCGTCGGCGTGTCGATGATGGCCCAGGCGCGACTGATTCGCACCGCCGACGGCGTCGAAGTCTATGCCCAGACGTTCGAATACGGCGGGGCAGCCGACCGTACGGTCACGGGCTGGGCGGCCGACGAGGCGGCGTTCCGTCAGGAACTGGACGCAGGTACGCGACGGCTGGCCGCTGACATCGCCCGAGTGCTCTTTCCGCCCGATCCGGTGCGCGATGACGCGCCGACGGCGCCACCGGTCGAGCCCCTCGAGGCGCCGGCGCCGCCGTGAGCGGCACGGCATCCAGCTGAGGGAAGACGACGCACACAGCCGGGGCGCGATCGCTCACGGAATCGGCGCCTGTCGGCTCACGCCCAGTGGAACGTCGTTCGTGTAGATGCCGTCGACGCCGAGCGACTCGAGGAACTTCCAGGAGCAGATCGGCCTCGACGACCCGAGCGCCCGTGAGGGCGGCCGTCCTGAGGAGCTCTGCGAAGGAGCGATAGCCCGGCAAACGGAACACGACCCCCAGTTCTGCCCACTGCAGGCCGAGGTCGAGATCCTTGTCGATGAGGGTCACGGGCTGCCCGAGCGCCTCCTCGAGCTGTTCCTCGGTGAGAAACTGCAGCCCGCTGACGGAGAGGATGCGGTCGATCTCGGGCGCGTGCCGGGAGGCGAGATACAGCAGCGCCGGTGACAACGACGTGATGAGGACCTGGCGCGTCATCCGCATGTGTCGGATGACGTGGGTGACGGCCGAGACGATGGCGCGCTCCTGCGTGTCCTCGGGATCGCACAACGGGCTTACCGCCTTCAGCTCGACGATGACGATGCCACGAAGCGGATGCCGCTCATTGAAGTGCCTGGCCGTGGCCAGGATGTCCTCGAGGCTCGGAACATGCGGCAGCCGCGCCTGGAGCTCCGCGAGCGTGAGGTGGTTCAGGCACGTGAGATTGGGAAGAAAGTCGTTGTGGAAGGCCGCCAGCCTGCCGTCACGCGTCAGCTGCACATCGACCTCGACCACGCTGGCTCCCGCCTCGAATCCCTGCTCGACCGCGGCCACGGTGTTCTCGATCGGTCGTGAGGGATCGGTGCCGAGATTCTCCCCGAATCCCCGATGGGCGATCGCGAATGGTCGCACATCCAGCGCCAAGAGGAGGTCGGCACTCGCTTCCAGCGCGCGGCCACGCGCCGCCAGTGCCGCACCGGGAGCGACCAGGAGCAGGACGATTGCCGCGGCCACCTGGACGACAACGCGTCTCTGAGTCATCGTTCCCTCCGCCTTCGTATCGGGCCCCGGATGATCACCGGGATGCCTCGCATGTCGCAAGCTTATAAACCGTCGGCCGTCATTGGATCGTCACGGCCACGTCAGGCCACCCGCTCCAAGCAGTCCGAAGCTGCTATATTCCCGGCACAGGGGGACCGGCGTGGCGCGGCTGAAAATCTTTCTTCTCGGCGGTTTCCGGGTGGAGTCGGACGCGCGACCGCGGATCGCGGTGACGCGCAAGAAGGGGCAGGCGCTGCTGGCGCTCCTCGCCCTGAGGCCCGGGACCGGCTACCCGCGCGAGGCGCTGATGGCCCTGCTCTGGCCGGACTCGAGTGACGAGGAGGCGCGTCACAGCCTGCGGCAGGAGCTCCACGAGCTGCGACGCGCGCTGGCGCCGACGGGGACGCGCGCCCTGATCGTGGACGGCGAGCGCATCGCCCTCGATCCCGACGCCATCGAGGTCGACGTGGTGAAGTTCGAGCGGCTGTCCGCCGACGGAACACCGGAGACTCTGAAGCGCGCGGCCGGTCTGTACGAAGGCGAGCTCACTCGAGCACCAGGTCCAGCGAGGCCCGGTGGACGTGGCGATCGAGACCGCGTTGCGTCTGCTGGCCATGGATCCGACACAGGAGAGCGTGCATCGCGCGCTGATGAAGCTCCATGCGCGCAGCGGCCGTCGGGCCGCCGCCCTCCGGCAGTACCAGGAATGCGTCGAGGTGCTGCAGCGCGAGCTCGACGTCGAGCCGGAGCCCGCAACCCGACAGCTCTATCGGGATATCCTGGCGGCGAGCCAGACGTCACGCCCGTCGTCGGCGGTCACGGAGCGCTCGACGAGCGGCGCCGGGGTCCGCGGCACGCTGCCGAAGAGCGACCGCTTGGGCGTCGATCCGCCGCTCGCAGGGCGCAAGGCGGAGCTCGCGACCGTCCGTGAGCTGCTCGATCACTCGTGCGGGCGCCGAGGCCACGTGGTGTCGATCGTCGGCGAGGCCGGAATGGGCAAGACGCGGCTCGTCAGCGAGATCGCGGCGCTGGCGCGCGAGCGCGATGCCCGGACGATCGTCGGCCGCGCGTACGAGACCGCTCAGGTTCTGGCGTTCGGACCGTGGGTGGATGCATTGCGCGCCGGTCTCGTGGCGGATCCCGGGGCCCTGGCGGGGGTGGAGCCGGTCTGGCGCGGCGAGCTCGCGCGCGTGCTTCCCGAGGTCGAGAGCCGTGGCGCGCGCCGGGCGACGCCGGCGGAGGCGACGCGCATCTTCCAGGCCGTCGAACGCCTCCTCGAGCGACTCTCCGCGCGGCAGCCGCTCGTCGTCGTGCTCGAGGACGTGCACTGGGCCGACGAGCTGACGGTGCGCCTCGCGGCGTACCTCGGCCGGCGGATCGACGCCCGTCCGATCCTCCTGGTCCTCACGACGCGGGACGAACACCTCACCGGCGCCACCTTGCTCGACGTGGCGCTGCAGGAGCTCCGCGACCATGCCCGGCTCGTGAGCGTGCCGCTGGCGGCGCTCTCTCGTACGGAAACGACGGCGCTGGCGCGGTCGCTCGCCCGGGCCGAGCGCGATCCGGACGCCCTGGCGCGGCTCGACGAGCAGGTGTGGCGAATCAGCTCCGGCAATCCGCTGCTCGTCCTCGAGACCGTTCGCGCCCTGCGGGACGCCCCGGCCGGGCGTGACGCGGGCGCGTCGGTGCCCACGCGTGTGCGCGAGATCGTCATGACGCGGCTGGAACGCCTGAGCGAGCCCGCGCGCCGAGTGGTCTCGATCGCGAGCCTCATCGGCCGCGAGTGCGACTTCCGCCTGCTCCAGCACTGCGCGGGTCTCAGCGATCGCGCCGCGGCCGAAGTGGTCGAAGAGCTGGTGCGGCGCCGCGTCTTCCACGGCGTCGGCGAGCGCCTGGACTTCACGCACGATCGCCTGCGCGAGGTCGCGAGCCAGGCCCTCGTCCCCGCCCAGACCACGACGCTTCACCGGGTGATCGCGACGTCGATGGAAGCGCTCTACGCCGGCGACCTGGAGCGGCACTACGCCGCGCTGGCCGCGCATTGCCGGGACGGCGAGCTCTGGGACCACGCGGTGATCTATCTGACCGAGGCGGGCACGCGAGCGGCGGAGCGCTCTGCGCACCGGGAGGCGGCCGCGTGCTTCGAGCAGGCATTGGTCGCGCTCCGGCGTCTGCCGGAGTCGCGGCGAGCCCTCGAGCAGGCCGTGGACATCGGGCTGGCGCTTCACACCTCCTGGTATGCGGTGGCGGAGGTGAAACGCAGTTACCAGGCGCTTGGCGACGCCGAGGCGCCGGCGCGGCAGCTCGGCGACGCGCGGCGCTCAGCGTTGCTCGCCTCTCAGACGGGCCAGTACCTGTGGGTGACTGGACGGGCGCGCGAGGCGCTGCCGCTGTTCGAGCACGCGGCGACGGTGGCGAAAACCCTCGGAGACTTCCCGCTGCTGACGTCATCGACGCTCTACATCGGTACGGCGAGGTTCTGCCTGGGTAATCTGGCCACGGCGGAACAGAGCTTCCGCCACGTCATCGACGCGCTCGGCGAGGCCGCCGCCGGCGAGAGGCTGGGACTTCACGGACTGCCGCTGGTCTTCGCCGAGAGCGGGCTGACGGCGCTCTTCGCCGAGGAAGGACGATTCGAGGAGGCCCGCGCCCACGGGACGAGGAGCGTCCGCATCGCCGAGGCCCTGAACCATACCTATACGCTCGTTTTCGCGCTCAG
>QHSB01000356.1 GCA_003220335.1 Candidatus Rokuibacteriota bacterium | reverse complement strand
GATAGCCCATCTCCGAGTGGCCGAGCTCGTCGCGCTCGACCGTGCTCGACATCTCCGCCAGCGGCGCGTAGCTCGAGTCACGCCAGTCGCGCGCGTGGAAGGCGCCGTTGAGATCCACCAGGAAGTGGAACAGGGCGTCGTCCGCCCACGATTCGCGGGGAAGGTGAAACGTGTAGTGCGCGTACGGCACGTCCTTGAGGGCGAAGTCCGGGTCGAGCCCGACGGCGAGGCGATGGAACATGATCGCGTGCTTGAGCTCCTCGGCGAGGTACTCGGCCTTGATCAGCCGCGCCTCGGCTGTCGGATAGAGCGTCTCGGCAATGTCGGCGCACGTGGCCATGAAGCCGAGGAAGGACTTGTTGCCCGCGCGCTCGCCCTCGTGGCGCAGCATCTTGAGCAGCAGATCGCGATATTCCGGCGGCAGCGCGTCGCCCTCGTCGAAGCGGTCCGTGGCTGCGACGGCGCGCTCGAAGCGAGGCAGGGGATCGCCCGCCGCGTAGACGCGGCGCCAGAACGGCCATCCATCGCGGGCCGCGCGTACCTGAATGGCCGCTGTGCCGCCGTTGCCCTCGGCGGCGCGTGCGCCGTGCGCGGCGGCCGTCGCGCGCTGGTGGCCACAAACGCAGCCCAGCAGCCCCGCCGCGTAGAGATCAGCCTGGCCCGCGACGAGCGCCTCGGCCATGCCGGGCAGCAGGCGGTCGCCGACGTTGCCGACGTTGGCGCCGCACGCGGTGCAGCGCAGGCGGTAGTAGGTGCCATACGCGGTGGGCTGATCCACGGTGATGCCGGCCGTCGCGTACGCCCGCCTGACGTCGTCCACGGGCCATACCTTAGCCCGGGGCTCCCGCCGCGTCTACAAACGTGGAAAACTCCTCCATACGAGCCGCCGCCCGCCGCCCGCATGGGCGCGAAAGATCATCACCGTTCGCTGGCACCGCGTTTGTAAGACTTCCCGCCGCATGAAAACTATGGCCAGGCTCGCTCTCGTTCCGCTCGTCCTGCTCCCGCTTGCCGGCTGCGCCTCCCGGACGGCCCCCGCCGCCGCCCAGGCCCCCGCTGACACGTTCACTGGCGAGGTCTGGACCTGGGATGAGCGCGAGAACACCGTGACGCTTCGCCAGGGCTCGCAGACGTTCCGCGTGAAGACGACGCCGGAGCAGATGAGGGGTCTGCAGCTGCACCAGATCGCGACGATCCGCGGCCAGGTCGCGCCGCCGGCGGAATTGCCGCGCACCATGACGCCGGCCGTTCCGATGACGGCGGTGCCGCGCGGCCCTGTCGATCAGCAGACGGTGGCGGGGAAGGTCACCGCCGTCGATCCGAACGGCCGCCTCTCCATCGATTCCGAGCGCGGCCCGCTGCACGTCTGGGCCGCCTCCGGCGCGCGCGATCGCTTCGCCGCCGGCGATCGCGTGCAGGTGGTGATGGCCGTGCAGGCGGTCGACATGGTGCCGGCGGCGCGCGCGGGCGCAGCATCGTCGACGGATCCCTCCGCGTCGACGTCCAGCCAGCCCGGCGACTCGGCCGTGGTGACCGGCCGCGTGATGGGCGTGGACCGCGGCATCATCGTCGCCGCGCGCCGCGTCCGCCTCATCGCTGGCGCGGCGCGCGGTATATACTGGCCGGCGCGACCCCGTCGTCTAGCCTGGCCCAGGACGCGACCCTTTCAAGGTCGAGATCGCGGGTTCGAATCCCGCCGGGGTCACCACTGATTTAGGTACGCTACGCACTTGACGTAGCAGGGGTTCGAGGACGCCCTCGCCGGTAATGGCGAACTCTGGCAGATCGGCGTGGGGCGTCACCTTCAGCACAGGCCCCGCCAGTCAACGACGCCCACCCGCTGCCTCTACGAGGAGAAGCCCCCGCCTGTTGTGGCAGACAATGTGCGGTGCCCCTAGATTTCGTCGATGAAAGAGAGGGGACTTTTTAGCGATTATTTAGGTCCGAACGCCCGCTCTACGGAACATGCCCGCCCGCATGTCGACTGAAGTATTAGCCCAAATTTGTTTCGGGGAAATCATGTCCAAAGCGATTGTGATTGCCGCCGCGGCTGCCGCCGACCTCGAACCCGCCCCAGTGGTACACGACGAGGTCCTCAACGGCACGCCGAGAATGCGGAGCAAGGAACTGGCGAGAAGCCATGATGGCACCTCGCACACGATGGTCTGGGAGTGTAGTGCCGGATGCTTCAACTGGCATTACCACAAGGATGAGACGTTCGTCGTCATCTCGGGTGACGCTTTCATCACTACCGAGACGGGCGAGGAACGTCGCATCGTTCCCGGCGACATCGTCTTCTTCCCGGCCGGGACCTCCTCGAAATGGCGTGTCCCGCATCACATCAAGAAGATCGCCTTCCTCCGCCACACGATGCCGCGACCGCTGGGGTTCGCCGTGCTCGCCTGGAATAGGCTCCTGCGGATGAGGGAATGGTCTGTCAAATGGGCGAACCGAACGCCGGTTCTTGCTCTCACGGCCTTGTTGGAGTGAGCGCGAGTCCTCAGAACACCGCCGCGTCGCGAATGACCTTACTTCTTCTGGCCCGGACACGTCTCCCAGCCACCGGCGTGGTGGTTCCGCGCGCAGTTGCGACACCACTGCACCATCGCGTTGCAGCCGGGGCACGTCCTCGCTTTGTTGAGTCGGTCCACCTGGAACGCGCGGCACGGCTGGCGCCCTTCCGAGTACGGGCTGATCGCGTTGGCCATGGCCTACGGAATCATCGCCTGTTGGCGACGATCCGCTTCTTCAGGCGTTGCAGACTCGGGTCCCTGAAGGTCGCAGTAAAAGCGTTGAAGCGGCCCACGAAGTAGCCGTACTCACCAACGGCGCGGAAGATATGGCCGACGACGCCGTGACTCGACCGGACGACAAGCGTCCAGACTCCGTCTGCGTTGGTGGCCTCCTCGAAGAGAAGCGGGGCCCTTCGCATCATCATCGGTAGGTTGCGCGGGGATCACCGGTCGCGCTAGTGGACCTTCGTCCAACGTCGCGGACGCGTTGTCCATCAGCGAGATCGGCGTGGGAGCAACGCGAGTCTCGTGACCAACGCGTCGAGCTCGATCGGTTTCAGGAAGTAGCCGGCGAAACCGCTCGCGGGATCGACCGGCAGGTCGTGGCGCTCGCCGGTGATGGCAAACACGGGCACCTGCGCAGTGCGCACGGTCCGTGAGGCTCTGAGCTGTCTCAAGAACCAGTGTCCGTCTTCGCCTGGCATCCTGATGTCGACGAGGACGACGTCGAGCACGTGCGTCTCGGCGAACGCGAGCGCCGCCCTGGCGCCATCGGCGCCTATGACCGTCGCGCCGGCGGAGTACAGGTACTCCCGAAGCATGTCGACGGTGTCGCGATGATCGTCGACGACGAGGATCATCAGGCCATCCAGCGGGCGCGGCGGCGTCTGAGCGCTCATGGCCAGGATCGAGTTTGTTTTTGAAAGTCTATCGTGGGCCGCAAGGGCCACACCACTGCACGTTCGTATTATCGTGGACGTCAATACGCGGTATTGGAGGCTTCCGGGATTGACCCGCGGTGCAAACCGCGTAGCGTTACGGGCGTCTCATGACCGCTCCCACACCCCTGAATCTCCTCGCTGGCCTCACCCTGCTCGTCGTGGACGACAATGACGATGCCGCAGAGGTCCTGTCCGCGTTTCTGAGGTCGTGCGGAGCCGACGTCCTGTGCGCGCGAACGGCTATCGGAGCCTTGACCTACCTCAACGCGTCGCCGAGCATCGACGCCGTCATCACCGACCTCGCGATGCCCGACATGGACGGCGTCGAGTTCGCCCGCAGAATCCGACGGCATCCATCGCGGAAGTCCCTTCTTCCGGTCATTGCCGTGACGGGATTCTACGAGCAGTACCTCGGCAGCCAGGATTTCGACGCGTTTCTGAAGAAGCCGGTCAACTTGGACGACCTGTGCGGGACCATCGCGGCGCTCACGCGCCGGGGCGATTAGACTCCTCGTCGCGCCGAGGGCCGCGCCGAGCCTCTCTCTTTTGCCACCACTTCTCGGTAACCGCGTCCACACCACCACGCGATACGTCGCCGCCGTGCCGCGCAAATATCGCACGCCCGGCCCGGGTACGATCTTTGCTCGTACAGCGTCTGCCCGAGGAGGTGATGCGATGTCGCGCTGCGTTGCATCCTGGCCGCTCGGAGTCCTCATCGTCGGCGTCATGAGCCTGGTCGCGGCCGCCGAGGGCGCCGCAATGCTCGGCGAATCGGTCCTCCCGGCGGTCGACTCTGTCGAGCCGGTGGAACAGCCCGTCGGCCTGTTCGTGACCGTCGCCTTGCTGATCTGCGCGGCCATCGCGCGGCCCGTGCTCACGCGCCGCAGGCGGCGTTCGCCGCCGGCGGACGTCATGCCCAGCGTCCCGGCGGCGCTGGGCACGGAGCCGAAGTTCTCGGTGATCATCCCCACCTTCAACCGGGCCACGCTCGTCCTCCATGCCGTCGAAAGCGTGCTCGCGCAAACCTACGGCAACTTCGAGCTGATCGTGGTCGACGACGGTTCCACCGACGACACCGTCGAGCGCCTGCGTCGAATCGTCGATCGCCGGCTCAGTATCGTGACGATTTCGCATGGCGGGGTGTCTACCGCGCGCAACGCGGGAATCGCCGTGGCCAGCGGCGCGCTCATCTCGTTTCTGGATTCCGACGACCTGTGGCTGCCGCACAAGCTCGCGAGCGAAGTGGACTTCCTCGTCCGTCATCCGGAGGTCGGCGTGGTCTTCGGTGACCTGGAAAAATATGACGGCGTGCAGCACGTCGGCTCGTTCATGCGTACCACTGACGTCTTCGGCAAGCGGCTCCACTCGGCGCGGACGGACGGGTTCGTCCTGCATCCGCGTGAGATGTATCTCTGCCTCCTGCAGGAGGTGCCGGTGAAGACGCCGGCCACGACGGTGCGCCGCGATGTGCTGGAGGCGGTGGGCGGGTTCAACGAGCTGTGGACGTCGTCGGAGGACTGGGAGCTACTGCTGCGGCTCGCGCGCGTCACCGCCTTCGGCTACATCGACCGACCGCTCGCCGTGATCCGCATCTCGCCGGACTCGCTCCATCACCTGGATCAGGAGCGGGGCGACCGGGCCATGCTGCACCTGCTGGCGGAGCGTCGCCGTCAGGCCGCCGACGCCGAGACACGCAAGGCGGCCGCGCGCGGCATCGTCAGGCGTTCGAAGCATCTCGGCTGGTACTACATCGATTCCGGCCGGCGCATCGAAGGCGCCACGACGTACATGCGCAGCCTGCTCATCACGGGCGAGCCCAGCCTGCTGCTGCGCGCCGGTGCGGCGCTGGTCATGCCGCGCCACGCTTCGCGCGAATCGAAGGCGTCGGTTCAGAGCCTCGCGGTATGACGGGCACGAACCGCCCGCGGGCACCATCGCCTGGTTGAGTCGATCCTGAATCCCAACGCGATGATCGTCGATGGCCGGGCCACGTCGACGCGCACGGGCGGTCGATCATGCCGGACCACCGCCATCAGCTGACGGTCGCCGAGTTGATCGACCTGGTACGTATTTGAAGGGTCTCGTCGGTCCCGGCGACGTGCGCTGACACGCTGTCAGACGAGGCGTCACCCGAACCGTTCCGCGAATCGGTCGTGCTACCATCGCGGGGCGTGCGCGACGCGGGACGACGCTGGGCCTTCATCCTTCTCGCCGCGGCGGCGGTCTTCGTCGCGTCCGCGGCCGCCGTGTCGCTCGCCGGGGTGCCGCTGTTCGAGCGGCGCTTCTACGAGGCGCTGACGACGGCCATCCCGAACGCGCTCGTGTTCCGTCGCGTCACGCGGCTCGGCAGCGTGAGCGTGCTGCTTCCCGTGTCGGTGTTCCTCGTCGTGCTCCTGCCGCGCCAGTTCCTGCGTCGCTGGTGGGTGTGGGTGGTGGTGATGATCGCCGTCACCACGCTGGAGGGACTCGGCAAGGTCAGCATCGGCCGTTCGCGACCGGGCGGCATGCGGCTGGGATTCCCGAGCGGCCACACCGCGGCCGCGGCGGCCTTCTATCCGATGGCGTGCTATTTCTTCGAGGACGTGGTGCGGCGCTGGGTGAAGTACGCGCTCTACGCGCTCGCGGCGGTGCTCATCGTGCTGGTTGCGCTCTCCCGGATGGTGCTGCGCGTGCACTGGCCGCTCGACGTCGTCGGCGGCGCTGCGCTCGGCCTCGCGGTCTTTGCGGCCGCGGCCTGGTGGCACGAGCGCTATCCGGTGGAGGACGCCGTCCCCGCCGCCGTCCCGCCGCCGTGGCGCGTCTGGATCTATCGGTGGCAGAACGTGCTTCCCGTCGTCCTGCTGCCCGTGCTGTTCGTCATCCCGCCGCTGGCCATCTCCGGCACGCCCTTCGACCGCGGACTCGACGTCGCCGGCGGTGCTTGCATGGTGACGGGACTGGCGCTTCGCCTGTGGGCGACCGCCCATCGGGACACGCCGAGCGCGGCCCCGGCGCGCCCGCCGACACGGCTGGCGACCACCGGGCCCTACGCGCTCATGCGCCACCCGCTGCCGCTCGCGAATCTCCTCACCGGCGTCGGCGTCGCCCTGATCGCGGAGAACGCTCTCGCGCTGATCGTCGTGCCCACGGCCCTGATCGCGATGTATCGCATCACGGTGGCGCTGGAGGAC
>QHSB01000355.1 GCA_003220335.1 Candidatus Rokuibacteriota bacterium | reverse complement strand
AACTCGGGGCAGGCGCTCGTGCGGCTGGCCGACGCCATGACCACCACGCTCGAGCTCGACCGCCTCGCCGCACTGATCGCCGGCACCATCGACGAGATCCTGCATCCCGCGCGCGTGACGCTCTTTCTGTCCGACGATGAGCGCGGCGCGTTCCGCCGCGTGGGCGGCGGCGACGGGCTCGCCGCCCAGGCCGTACTCGCGACCTGTCTGGCCGGCCGCCGCGAGCCGCTGTCGCGCGAGACGCTGCTGGCCGACCCGGAGCTGGAGGACCTGCGCGAGGCGTGTCTGGCCGACCTCGACGCGCTCGAGGGCGAGGTGGCCGTGCCCATCGTCTTCCGCGAGCGGCTCACCGCGCTGCTCGTGCTGGGGCCGCGCCGCGGCGACGTGCCGTACACCTCGGAGGGGCTGCGGATCTTGAAGATCGTTGCCACCCAGAGCGCGGTGGCCCTGGAGCACGCGCGCGCCTATCACGCGCTGCAGGCCGCCCTGCGCCGCGTGCAGATCCTCGAGTCGATCCGCGCCGGCCTGTCGAAGTTCGTGCCGCGCACCGTGCAGCGGCTGATCGAGCAGGCGCCCGACGCCCCCGCGCTGGCGAAACGCGAGACGGACGTCAGCGTCTTGTTCGTCGACATCGCCGGCTACACCCGGCTCGCCGGCCGCCTGGACGCGGCGACGGTGGACCGCCTCGTGGAGCGCTACTTCGGCGCCTTCCTCGACGAGATCTTGAGGAACGGGGGCGACGTCAACGAGACGGCGGGCGACGGGCTCATGGTCATCTTCCAGGACGGGGACCCGCGACGCCACGCCCGCGCCGCCGTCACGACCGCGCTGGCGCTCCTGCGGCGGGCGCGCGAGATCAACGCGGCCGAGCCGCTGGACGAGCCGATCGTGCTGCACGTCGGCGTGAACTCGGGCCGGGCGGCCGTGGGCGCGACCAAGATCGAGGGCACGGCGGGCACGCGCTGGACCTACACGGCGTCGGGGCCGGTCACCAACGTCGCCGCGCGGCTGGCCGCGCTGGGTGACGACGCCATCCATCTCGGCGCGGCGACCACGGCACGGCTGCCCTCGACCATCGGGCTCGAGGACCTTGGCGACCTGGCGCTGCGCAACGTCGAGGAGCCCGTGCGCGTCTTCCGGCTCGCGCTGACCGCGGCCGTCCCCGCCGGCGTCTGAGGGGACGCCGTCCTCATCACTTGCCGTCCTTGACACGCTCACGAAGCTTCTCGATGAGGCTCTCGTACGACGACTTCCCGATGATCGACTCGAACTGGCGCTGGTAGTTGTCGATGAGGCTGACCCCCTCGACGCGCACATCCTGCACCCGCCACTGCCGACCGTCGGCGAGCCGGGCGACGTAGTCGACGTCGATGACGTCGCCCTGCTTCGTCGGGACCTTCGTCTTGACGGTCGCCCGGTCCCCGTCGATGGTCTCCGACAGATACCGGAACTGCTTCGGATCGATCAGATGGATCCGTGAGACGTACACGCGCCGGAACAGGCCGGCAAAGAGCCGCGTGAACTCGGTGCGTTCCGCCGCGGTCCGCCGGTCCCAGTGTTGTCGGAGCGATTGTCTGGCCATCGCCGTCCAGTCGAACAGCCGATCCGTCGCCTCGTCGACGGCCGCGTCACGGCCCTGCGCATGGTCGCGGCCCGCGAGCGCCCGGGAGAGCTGATCGATGGCGGCCCGGATCTGCTCCGTGGGCGGACCCGCCGACGCGACCGGCTCGCGGCCGGGAGCGGTGACGAGGACAGCGACGAGCAGGAATGACGTCCACGGTACGTGCCAATGCATCATGGCGAACCTGATCCGAAGCGTGCCGTCACTAGCGCGCGGCGGCGAAGCGCGCCAGGTGGTGATCGGCGTCGCCGAAGGCCTGCGCGATCGTCGTGAGTCGCCGGAACGTGTGGCTGATCTTCAGCTCCTCGGTCATGCCCATGCCGCCGTGCAGCTGCACCGCCTCCTGGCTCACGTGACGGGCGGTGTCGGCGATCTTGATCTTGGCCGCCGAGACGATGCGACGGCGCTCTGCTCCGTCGGCGGTCTCGACCTTCACGCACGCCAGGCACGCGATCGAGCGCGCCTGCTCGTAGGCAATGAGGATGTCGACCATGCGGTGCTGCAGCGCCTGGAAGGGACCTCCTCGATCAGCGACCATCCCCCGCCCTCGGCGCCGAGCAGGCCGGCGCGGGCGACGCGCGCGCCGGAGAGGCGCACGTCGGCCAGGCGCAGGTTGTCGAGGCCGCGGTACTCGCTGACCGTGACGCCCGGCGCGCCGCGCTCGACGAGGAAGACGCTGATGCCGTGTGCGTCGCCCTCGGCACCGGCCGTGCGGGCGGAGACCACGAGCAGGTCGGCGCAGCCACCGTGCAGGACCGCGCGCTTGTCGCCCTCGAGCACCCAGCCGTCGCCGGACGGGGTCGCGCGCGTGCTCACGCGCGCCAGATCGTAGCGCGCGCCCGGCTCGGTCTGCGCAAACGCCATCTTCGTCTTGCCGGCAATCAGCGACGGCAGGATCTGCTTCTGCTGGGCGACCGTCCCGCCACGCGCGATGAACCGGCCGCCGAGGCCGACGGTGGCGAGGTACGGCTCGACCACGAGCGCCTCGCCAAGCGCCTCCATCACGACCATCATGTCCACCGTGTTGCCGCCGAAGCCGCCGTGCTCCGCGTCGAACGGCACGCCGAGGATGCCCATCTCGGCCATGGCCGCCCACACGTCCTCGCTGAAGCCCGCGGACGAGGTGATGATCTTGGCGCGCGCGTCGAAGCCGTAGCCGGTGTTCAGGAACTTGCGCAGGGTCTCGGAGAAGAGCCGTTGCTCGTCGCTGTACTCGAAGTCCATGTCGTGCCTCCGCCTACAGGCCCAGGGTCGCCTTGGCGATGATGTTGCGCTGGATCTCGTTCGACCCCGCGTAGATGGTGGCCTTGCGCACATTGCAGTAGCGCGGCGCCAACGCGGCCGTGAACGCGTCGAACGGCGCGCCGGCGGTGACCGGCCGGAAGATCGCCGCCAGCGGCCCCGCCGTCTGCATGGCCAGCTCGGTGAGCGCCTGCTGGATCTCGGTCCCCTTGATCTTGAGCAGCGAGACCTCGGCGCCGGGCGGCCGCCCGCCGCGGAGCTGGTCGAGGAACCGGAGGTTCGTGATCTCCAGCGCCATCAGCTCGACCTCCACGCGCGTGAGGCGGTCGGCGAAGCGCGGGTCGTCGAGCAGGCCGGCGTACCTAGCCAGCTCCTTCACGCGCGCCAGCTCGCGCTTGCACATAGAAATATTCCCCGTGCCCATCCGCTCGTAACCCAGGAGGTATTTCGCCACGGTCCATCCCTTGTTTTCTTCGTGCACCAGGTTCTCCGCCGGCACCTTCACCTCGTCGAAGAAGACCTCGTTCACCTCGTGGCCCTGGTCCATCAAGATGATCGGGCGCACGGTGATGCCGGGCGTCTTCATGTCGATCAATAAAAATGAGATGCCGTCCTGCCGCTTCTCGGTCTTGGCGTCCGTGCGCACGAGGCAGAAGATCCAGTCGCCGTAGTGGCCGAGCGTGGTCCAGATCTTCTGGCCGGTGACGACGTAATGGTCGCCGTCGCGCACGGCGCGCGTCTTGAGCGACGCGAGGTCGGAGCCCGCGCCCGGCTCGGAGTAGCCCTGGACCCAGAAATCCTCGCCGTGGTACATGCGCGGCAGGAAGCGCTGCTTCTGGGCGTCGGTACCGAAGCGCAGCAGGACCGGCGCGCACATGCGCACGCCGAACGGCACGATGGGCGGGCAGCCGGCGGCGCCGCACTCCTCCTCGAAGATGTAGCGCTGCACGACGGTCCAGTCGGTGCCGCCCCACTCCTTTGGCCAGCCGGGCGCCACCCACCCCTTCTTCGCGAGCTTCTTGTGCCAGCCGAGCAGGTCGTCCTTCGACAGCTCGCGGTAGTTCAGAACCTTGTCGCGCACGTCGTCGGGAAGATTGGCGCCGATCCAGGCCCGGACCTCGTCGCGGAACGCGGTTTCCTCGGGCGAGTAGTTCAGGTCCATCGTGTCGCTCCTCTCAGAGGCTCCGGGCCATCTCGAGCAACCGGCCCAGGTTGGCCAGCCGCGCGTCGAGGGTATCACCCGCGGGCTCCACGCGAATCGTCGTGATGCCCGCGCGGCGGTACACGGCGAGCCGCTCGCGCACCATCGCCTCGGTGCCGAGCAGGTTGGTCTTGAGCACCAGCTCGTCGGGCACCCGCGCCGTCGCCTCCTCGCGGCGGCCGTCGAGCCACAGCCGCTGCACCTCGGCCGCGATGTCCGCGTAGCCCGCGCGCCGGTAGGCGTCGTTGTAGAAGTTGTGCCGGCGCGAGCCCATGGCGCCGAGGCTGAAGGCCAGGCCGGGCTTGCGCGGCGGGATCAGCCGCTCGACGTCGTCGGCGAAGGCGACGACGCCGGCCGAGACGTGCAGGTCGAGCGCGTCGAGCGAGCGCCCCGCGCGCGTGGCGCCCGCGGTGAGGTGGTCGAGGAACACGTGGGCGTGCTCAGGCATGAAGGACGTGCCGAGCCAGCCGTCGGCCACCTCGCCCGTCATCTCGAGGCTCCGCGGCGAGAGCGTGGCGAGGTAGATCGGAATGTCGGGCCGCGGCGTCGCGCCGACGCGGAGCGCCTTGCCCTCGCCGCCGGGCAGCGGCAGCTGGTAGATCTCGCCCTTGTACTCCAATCGCTCACCGCGCGTGGCGCGCCGGACGATGTCGACCGTCTCGCGCATCCGCCGCACGGGGCGGTCGAAGCGGATGCCGTGCCAGCCCTCGATCACTTGAGGCCCGCTGACGCCGAGGCCGAGACGGAAGCGTCCGTGCGACATCGACCCGAGACTCAGCGCGGTCATCGCGATCAGCGCGGGCGTGCGCGTGCCCGCCTGCATGATGGCGGTGCCGAGCAGGATGCGCGAGGTGCGCGCGGCGAGGAAGGCGAGTGGCGCGACGGCGTCGTGGCCCCACGCCTCCGGCGTCCACACGGAGTGCGCGCCCAGCCGCTCGGCCTCGACCACGTAGGCGCTGCCCTGCTCCCAGTCTTCGGTGGCCAGCCGCAGTGAGATCGCGACGTTCATCGGGCCGGTGGCGCGGCGCCGAAGGCCGCCGCGATCTTGCCGAGTTGCCCGGCGTGGTCGAGGTCGTGCAGGCGCGTGAACAGCAGCGTCTCGCGCCAGTTGAGGGGCCCGAAGAACGGGTGCTCGATCGTGACGTCCAGGCGCCCGGCGGGATCGGCGGCGCGCACGCGGTCGAACAGCGTGTGCCGCTGGCGACCGAGGATCTCGAGCCACGCGTCCGCGGTCCGCAGCGGCGCGTTCTCGAACCCGCGGCCGCCGCCGCGCGGGGGCGCCGGGCGGCCCTCGAGGACGGCGACGACGCCGCCGCCGAAGTAGCCGTCGGCGGCGACGACATGCGCCAGCACCTCGTTGGCGCTCCACTCTTCGGGCTCCGGCCGCTCGGCGAACCGCGCGACCGGCACGGCGCGCGCCGCCTTCGCGAGGTCGGCCATCGCCGCCTCGACCTTGGCGACGATCTCGGCCGGCGTCTGCTTGGCGCCCTGCGCCTGGAGGTAGCCGCGGATCCGTTTCTGCTCGTCCGTCATGACGACATAGTCTAGGCGAAAACGAGGAGCTTTCGAGATCCCGTCTGCTCAGAAACTTTTGCTTGACAGCCTTCGCGCTCGGCGATGGCGGCGAGTCGGCAGCGATTGGTGGATGGCTGCCCAGCGGGCCGCACGGACGCGCAAGTGGCGTGCGGCTGGCATTGTCACGAAAACTCATGGATCGCTGCGCGATCGCTTGTCTTGGAGGCGCCGGGAAGAGTCGAAAATCGCGGTGTAGAGTCGGCGCAGAGCTATGGAGGACTCGCCGATGGACATCAACGCTCCGACCTTCGTCCCGACCCCTACGCACATCGTGGAGCTCGAGCGGCTCGGCGACGAGATCGCCGAGCTGTCCGCCCACCTCGACGCCGCCACCGCGCGCCTGCTCGACCTCATCCGCGACTTCGATGCCCGCGAGGGCTGGGGCAACGGCTTCCGCTCCTGCGCCGCCTGGCTCACGTGGCGTATCGGACTCGACCCCCGCGCCGCGCGCGAGCGCGTCCGCGTGGCGCGAGCGCTGGGGACGCTGCCACGACTGGCGCAGGCGCTCGCCCGCGGCGAATTGTCGTACTCGAAGGTCCGGGCGCTCACGCGTGTCGCGACTCCTGAGACCGAAGCTCGCCTGCTCGCAGTCGGTAAGGCCGGCACCGCCGAGCACGTCGAGCGCATCGTCCGTGGCTGGCGCCGCGTGGACCGCAAGGCGGAAGCGGAAGAGGCCACCCGGCGCCACAGGAGCCGAGGACTCCAGGTGTATCAAGACGAAGACGGTATGGTGATCGTCCGCGGGCGGCTGGCGCCGGAGGCCGGCGCCCTGCTGATGCAGGCGCTGGCCGCGGCGCGCGAGACGCTGTATCAGCGGGCGCACACGAAGCGCACCGAGGACGGTTCCGCGGGACCGCGGTTCGTGGACGCATCTGCGGAGCCGCCCACCATGGCGCAGCAGCAGGCGGACGCGCTGGCCCTCGTCGCGGAGACGGCCCTCCATCACGGGATCGATCCTCGCGCCCCCGGCGAGCGCTACCAGGTGGTGGTGCACGTCGATGCCGCGGTCCTGGCGGACCCGGACGCTCCGGGCGAGTCAGTCCTCGAGGGCGGTACGCACATTTCCGCGGAGACGTGTCAGCGCCTGGCGTGCGATGCGACCCGGGTGGTGATGCGACACGCTCCAGATGGCCAGGTCACCGAAATCGGTGCGCGGACGCGGACGATTCCGCCGGCGCTACGGCGCGCGCTTCATCATCGCGATCGCGGCTGTCGCTTCCCCGGGTGCGGGCTACCGTTCGGTGAGGGTCACCACATTCGTCACTGGGCACGCGGAGGACCAACGACGCTGTCGAATCTCGCATTGCTCTGTCGTCGGCATCACCGCGCGGTGCACGAAGAGGGCTACCAGGTGGAGCGAGACTCCGACGGAGAGCTTCGCTTCCGGCGTCCGGATGGCCGGCTCCTGCCCGCAGTGCCGCCTCCGGCTGCGATGCCTAGTGATCCGACCGAGGCGCTGCGAGCGCGCAACGTTGCGGAGGGGGTTCATGTTCACGCGCGGAGGGCGATGCCTAACTGGTCTGGAGAGCGGCTTGACGTCGGCTATGCTATCGATGTCCTGCATCCGCTGGCCGCCTCCAGCAGCTACGCTGAAAACGCATTGACACACTAGCCCCATAAGATCGCGG
>QHSB01000354.1:7350-10555 GCA_003220335.1 Candidatus Rokuibacteriota bacterium | reverse complement strand
TCGGCGACAGCGTGTTGAGGCGCACGAGCTGCTCGATCTGCGACGTCGGCATCAGGGCGAGGGCACCGCTGGAACCGAGCGCCGCGTTGTTGACGAGCCCGTAGATGGCGCCGAAATCGTTCCGCAGCGACTTGACGAGCTGGGGAATGTCGGCGATCTCGGCCAGATCGAACGGCACGAACTGGAACGATCCGGGCCGAACCCGCTCGGCGTCGTCGATCGCCTGCTTCAACTGGCTCGTCTCCTTCCGCGCGATGGCGATGGCGCGGTAGCCGACCGCGGTGAGGCGGCGCGCGATCCCCAGGCCCAGCCCGCGGCTTCCGCCGGTGACGACGACGTTACGCATCGCGGCGCACCAGCTTGCCGGCCGCGTTCACGATCAAGCCGGGAACGAAGTTGATCGCCGCGGGGACCTTGTGCCGCGGCAGGACCTCGCGACAGCGCCGCATGATCTCCTGCTCGAGCTCCAGCGCCCGCCCATTCGCGGCGTCGGCCTCGGCGTTCAGCACGACGTCGGCCACCACGAGGGCGCCCGTGATCGGGTTTTTCCGCGTTCGCACGAGCGACATCCGAACGCGTGGGTGGGCATTGATGACCGCTTCGACCTCCTCCGGATGGACTTTCAGACCGCCGACGTTGATGATGCCGCCCCGACGGCCGACGAAGTAATAGCGATCGCCGCGGCGCTCGAGCATGTCTGCCGTGTCGACGAACCCGTCGGCGTCCCGGAGGGTCTCGGCCTGATCGCCGAGGTAACGGGTCGCGGTGCGGGTCGACCGGATGCGCAGCGAGCCGTTCTCGACCCTCAGCTCGGTGCTGCCGCTTTGCGGCCCGATCAGGCTTGCCGGAAAGCCCGCCCGGCCATCGCCGACGTCGAAGGCCACACCGGCCTCCGTCGACGCGAAGGCATGGGCGATGCGGGCGTCCGGATAGCAGGCGCGAAGATGGTCGAGGATGGCCTGGTCCGCGATCTCCCCCGACAGGCGCACATACCGTGGCGTGATCCGGTGCGCCGAGGCGCTCATCAAGGCTCGACGCCAGTGGGACGGGGTTCCCGAGATGTGGGTCACGCCGTGCGCGCCGGCCCGGACCAGGAAGTCCCCGGTCGATTCCTCGGCGCTGGACAGCACCATCGATCCCCCGCCGAGGAGCGCGCGCAAGAAGATCTGCAGGCCGCCATACCGGCGGATGTCGTAGAAGGTCGTCCACACGGCCGGCGCGGCGGGCGTCCCGCGGCCCGTGATGGCGCCGGCGAGGCTCGCCAGCGTATGCACGACCATCTTCGGTCGTCCGGTCGTCCCCGACGTCAGGAGGATCCATTCCGTCGCGTGTCGTGGGGTGCGGTCGCATCCGCCGGGGGTGATCTTCGGGCTGCAGGTGACGAGCGCTTCCACGCCGGGCGCGGCGGCGCCCGGCACCGCCTCGTCGGTCACCTGCGCGTCGACCGCCGCGGTCGCGACGACGTACGGCAGGTGCTCGGCCGGCAGATCGGGCGGGCAGAGAACGAGGCGGGACGCAACGCCGTCCAGCTCGATCAGCGCCAGGGCCGCGGTGAGCTGATCCCTGGTGGCGACGAGGACGGAGCGATCGCGGAACTCCTGCAGCCGCCCGTCGAGAGCGGAGCCGTCGACGAGATCACCCAGCGAGACGCTCGCCTCGGCTCCCCACAGCGCGCGGTCCGAAAGACGGCCGACGCCGCTCGACGAGCTCCAGAGCGAGATCCGGTCAGGGGGTGGCATCCTCGTAGAGCCTGATGAAGTCGCCCACGGTCACCGGAAACTCCGCGTCCTCGTCGGAATCGAACGGATCGACGCCCAGCGAGTCCTCGAGCCGGGCGACGATGATGGCCAGGCAGAGCGAGTCGAGCCCCGAGTCGAGAAGCACCAGATCGTCGGACAGCGGCGCGAGCGTCTTCTTTTGTTCCCTGGCGACCTGTTCGAACTGAGCGATGACGCTGCCTTTCACGGACATGGTCCCGACCTCCGACCGATGGGCTGCGGTCTTCAAGCGGCGGCCGCCGCGGGCTCGGCGACGGTCGCCTCGAGCGCGACGTGCGGGGATGTCACACGGTTCGGATGAATGACGTTCTCGATCAGGGTACGAAGCACCTTCACGCCCGTGAACAGGCTCGGCGTCGGCTCGACAACGTCGGGCTTCCGCAGCATCTCGGCCTCGAGCGCCCGGAAGAGGCCTTCAGTGTGGACGACGTCGACGACGCCGTGCACGTCCGTGTATTGGCGCTCGGCGGAGCCCTGCCGATCGGCGAGGTCCGCCAGATACGGCATGAAGCGCGTGATGAAGCCCTCGAAGAAGGCCATCATCAGCACGATCTTCACCGCCGACAGGTCGGCCACGAACAGCCGAACGTTCTCCAGATTCCGGTACACGGCCAGGGCGTCCGCATCCGTCGGGGCGGCATGGGCCGCGAGGGCGAACCGTCGCAGCATCCCCGGATGGTTGTCACGGACTTCTTCGCGGAGGTTGTCCTCGATGATCGCCTTGGCCTCGTCGGACGCGACGGCGAGCCGGGCGGCGGTCATCCAGTAGATGAAGTTCCCTTCAAGCACGGCGGCGTAGCGCGCGATGAGCGCGCGGCGTTCATCCGGAACGAGTTGCTCCGGGTCCGGAAGGGAGGCGATGAGCTCGCCGATCGCCCGGTCGATGTGTTCCTGAATCGGCGTAGTGAGCGATCGCTTGTGGGCCATCATAAGCGGACACCTCCCCAAAAGGCGTCCTGGCCCCGCGGCGCGTTCGGGTGCAGGCGCGATGGGTCCTACGCTACGCGGCGCCGCCGATGACGCCAACCCGCGGAAAGAGGAATTTTTTGCACCAGGCTGGGGGGGTGGGGGCCCCCGGATGGGGGTGGCCCCGACGAGAGTCGCCTACGCGGTGGGAGCCACCTTCTGGGTGGTCCCGGCCCGCCGATGTCCTGGGGGTGAGGGCACGGACGGACGCCGGCGGGGGAACTCGTATGTCAACAGCAGCCACAGGGCCAGTCCTCCGAAGATGCCGCCTGAGAACGACCCGAGCAGGGCCACGAGAGCAATGGCGACGTTCGTCGGCGTAGGGATCATCGGCTGATGAGTGGCGGCCTGTTCGTGGCTGAGGACCGCGTGCTGCCGAAGGGCGGTTCGGCCCTCGGCTTTGGCGTTTGGCCTCTGGCGCACCGCGATACTGGCGGGACCCTCGTTGAGGGTGGCCAGGA
>QHSB01000354.1:0-7329 GCA_003220335.1 Candidatus Rokuibacteriota bacterium | reverse complement strand
CGCCGATCGAGGACGACGGCAAGGTCCGGGTCACCGGCCCAATCCGCGCTGAGCATGTGATAGAGCCCGAGATCATCACGGCTCACGATGATGAATTGGCGAGCCATCTCTTCGGACGCCCCTTTCCTCGCACGGCCGGTCGTCGCGCGCGACTCCACGCCGGAGCGTTCCTTATGCTAACCGAAAGGGCGGGCCGATTCCAAGAATCAGGGCGTAGTCGCCGTGGCGCCGGCCGTGGTTCAATGGCTCCTCGAGGAGGGGAGCGGCGATGCGCGTCGTCTGTGCATGGTGCCAAGAGGAGGGCCGCTCACGGCTCCTCCGCGTTGGCGAGCCGCTCGAAGACACCAGCGAGACCCATGGCATCTGCAATCGGCATCAGCAAGGGATCTTCGAGATGTTCCCCTCGCGATCCTTTCCTTCGACCCGATGGCTATTCGTCATGTCATCGGACGACGCGCGAGCCTACAGTCACCTCGTGGCGGTGATGCGCGACATCACGGGCGTCACCGTCATCATGGAGCGTCGCCACGGTGAGCGACGTCGCGGTGAAGGGCGGCCGGCGCAGGAACGCAGACACACGGAACGGCGGATCCGACGTCCCGAGCGGAACAGCCTCGGCTACATGCTCGTTCGATTCGCTCGCCGCGACGTCGAGGCACCTCCCGGGACGCTACCAACCCACCATCTGACCGGGGGGGTGCAGCACAGACTGAGAACGCCCTGAGGGGGATGGAATCTGATGTCGATCTCGAGCCGCTCTGTTCGACTATGAGGTAAGGAGGAACCCGAGTGGGCATGAAGGTCTTCTACGGCTGGATCATCGTGGGCGCGGGGATCGTCGTCACCTGCATCGGGCTCGGCGCCATGCTCTCCCTCAGCGTCTTCCTGGCGCCCATGTCGGCCGCGATGGGCTGGTCCCGCACGGGCATCTCGATCGCCGCCCTCCTCAACTTCCTCAGCATGGGCATCGGCTCGTTCTTCTGGGGAGCGCTCTCCGACCGGTTCGGCACGCGCGCGGTCGTGCTCTGCGGCGGCGTGCTGCTCGGCCTGGGCCTGGTGACGGCGAGCCAGGCGGCCACCCTCGGCCAGTTCCAGATCCTCTTCGGGGTCATCGTCGGCTTCGCGGCGGGCAGCCTCTACACGCCGATGACGGCGACGACGACCCGCTGGTTCACCCGGCACCGCAGTCTCGCCGTCGCGCTGGTGTCGGCGGGGCTCAGCCTCGGCTCGGCGACGGCGGCGCCTCTCGCGCGCTGGCTCATCACCAGCTACGACTGGCGTACGGCCATGCTCGTGCTCGGCGACCTCGCGTGGCTCGTCATCATTCCCAGCGCGTTGCTCGTGCGCGAGCCGCCGGCGCTGTCGACCGCAGCCGTCGTCCCGGCGACGGCCGTCGCCGAGGGCCCCGAGCTCACGGTGGCGCAGGCGCTTCGTACGCCGCAGTTCGCGGCCATCGCGCTCACGTTCTTCGCGTGCTGCGCGGCGCACTCGGGTCCGATCTTCCACATGGTGACCTATGCGATCGACCATGGCGTGCCCGCGATGGCAGCCGCCACCGTGCTCAGCGCGGCGGGCGTGGCGTCACTGGGCGGCAAGATCATCTGCGGCCTCGTGGCCGACCGCGTCGGCGCGAAGCGCGTGCTGGTCGCGGGGCTCGCGCTGCAGGCGGTGGCCGTGAGCCTGTACCTCTTCACGCGCGAGACCGCGAGCTTCTATGCGCTCGCGCTGATGTTCGGGTTCGCCTACGGCGGCGTGATGCCGCTCTACGCGATCCTCGTGCGCGAATACTTCGGGGCGCGGATCATGGGGACCATCTTCGGCGCGGTCGCCTTCGTGTCCACGCTGGGCATGGCGCTCGGGCCGTGGGCCGGCGGCTCGCTGTACGACGCGTTCGGCAGCTACGTCTGGCTGTTCATCGGCTCGGCCGGTATCGGGCTCGGGGCCGTGGCCATCGCGCTTACGTTCCGCCCGCCCCGCCAGCTTTCGCCCGCGCTGCCGAGCCCGAGCCTCGCCCACTGAGCGCGGCGACATAGCTCTGGATGCGGCTACCGCGCGGCCGTCGCCGTTTCGGCGAGCACCGTGTGCAGCTGGGCCACCACCGCCGCGCCCTCGCCGATCGCCGCGCCCACGCGCTTGACGGATTCCGAGCGGACGTCGCCCACCGCGAAGACGCCCAGGACGCTCGATTCGAGTGGTGACGGCCGTGGCCGGCCATCGGCCGATCCCGTGCGAACGAAGGGTCGTGGTGCGCCGCCAGCGCACGCGCTCCAGGTGCGCTCCGGGCGGGCCGGCGAGCGCCACGATTTCCGTCCGGGTCAGGAGCTCGATGTTGGCAGTGGCCTCGATCCGGTCGATGAGGTAGCGCGACATGGTGGCCGTGAGACCGTCACCGCGAACGAGGATCGAGACCTTCGCGGCGAAGCCGGAGAGGAACACGGCGGCCTGGCCCGCTGAGTTGCCACCGCCGACGAGCGCGACCTGCTGCTGCCGGCACAGGCGGGCCTCGATGGGTGAGGCCCAGTACCAGACGCCACGGCCCTCGAACGCCTCGAGGTTCGGGATGGCAGGCCGCCGATACCGAGCACCGCAGGCCACGACGGCCGTCCGGGCCGTCACGCGGCGGCCGTCCGCCAGCGTGAGGGCCATGGGCATGCCGGCGCAGTCGAGGCGCACGACCTGGCTCGGAATCACCATCTCCGCCCCGAACTTCTGCGCCTGTACGTAGGCGCGGCCCATGAGGTCCTGCCCGGAGATGCCCGCGGGGAATCCGAGGTAGTTCTCGATGCGTGCGCTCGCCGCGGCCTGGCCGCCGAACGCCAGCGCGTCGAAGACGATCACCGAGAGGCCCTCGGACGCCGCATACACCGCCGTCGCGAGACCCGCCGGTCCGGCGCCGACCACGGCGACATCGTAGGTTCGGTCGGGGTGGTCGATGCGCACCATGCCGAGGCAGTCGGCCAGCTCGCCCTCGCGGGGGTTCTTGAGAACCGATCCGTCGGTGCACACGACGAGCGGTAGCTCCGAGGGGCCCGGCGCGTACCGCTCGAGGAGCGCGGCGGCGTCGCGATCCTCGGCGGGATCGAGCACCTGATAGGGCCAGGCGTTGCGGGTGAGAAAGCCTTGCAGGCGGACGACGTCGGGGCTGTCGGCCGGGCCGATCAGCACCGGGCCGCCGGCCCCGGTCTCGATCAGGCCGACGCGGCGCAGGATGAGCGCGCGCGTGATCCGCTCGCCGACCTCGGCCTCGGCGATCAGCAGGGCCCGCAGCTCGTCGGCGGGCACCAGCAGCGTCTCCACGTCGCTGACCGCGTGAGCGTCGACGAAGGAGGGACGGCCGGACAGCTGCCCTACCTCGGCGGTGAAGTCACCCGGCCCCAGGTCGACGAGCGGGACGACACGCCCCAGGCCTTCGCGCCGCGTGAGGGCGACGGTGCCGGAGATGATGACGAACATCCCGGGGCTCATCTCGCCTGTCCTGTACAGCGGCTCGCCGGCCCGGTAGCGACGCACGGTGCCGAAGCGGCGGAGACGGTCGATCTCCGCCGGGCTGAGCTTCGGGAACATCTGTGCGCGGCGGGTCTCGAGCGTCGACACGGCGAAATGGTACAGGCGTTCCGCTTCGGGAGCGCGCGGCGCCGCGTGCCCGGGCGTGCGTGCTATAGTGCCGCGGCCGATGGACGGCGCGATCGACGTTCTCGTCCGGTACGGTTACGTGGTCGTCTTCGGCTGGGTATTCGCCGAGCAGATCGGGTTGCCGATTCCCGCCGCGCCTGTCCTGCTTGCCGCCGGAGCGCTCGCGGGCACGGGTCGATTGAGCCTCGCGCTCGTCCTGGTCCTGGCCGCGCTCGCCTCGCTCGGCAGCGACACCATCTGGTACTGGATCGGACGCACCGGAGGCGGCCGGGTCCTCCGCTGGCTGTGTCGCATCTCGCTCGAGCCCGACTCGTGCGTGCGCCGCACCGAAGACGCCTTCAGCGTTCACGGGGCGCGCTCGCTGCTGGTCGCGAAGTTCGTGCCCGGCTTCAGCACCGCGGCGCCGCCGCTCGCCGGCATCGTCCGCATGCCGTTGCTCCGTTTCGTCGTGTTCACGGGACTCGGCGGTCTGATCTGGGCCGGCGTGTTCATCGGTGTCGGCTGGGTGTTCAGCCGTCAACTCGAGGTGGCCGCCGACTACGTGGCGCGCCTGGGCAGCTCGGCGGTCGCGCTCCTGGTGGCCGCTCTCGGCGGCTACATCGCCTGGAAGTACGTCGCCCGCCAGCGATTCCTGCGGCGGATCAGGATCGCGCGCATCACGCCCGAAGACCTCAAGGCCAAGCTGGACGCCGGCAACGATGTGATGATCGTCGACCTGCGCGCCCGGATCGATTTCGACGCCGATCCATCGATCATCCCCGGCGCGCTGCACCTGATGACCGAGGAGCTCGAGGCCCGTCATCGCGAGATTCCGCGCGACCGTGACATCGTGCTCTATTGCACGTGACCCAACGAGGCCTCCAGCGCCCGGGCGGCGCTCCTGCTCAGACGGCGCGGGATCCAGCGCGTGCGGCCGCTGGCCGGCGGCCTCTACGCCTGGCGCGATCGTGGCTACGCGCTGAGCAGCCTGGAGCGTGCGCCGACCGGCCCCCCTACCTGAGCCGAAACGGTAGACGCAGGGTTACGGCTCGCAGAAGTCGCGCAGGTCAGCGCCGAAGGCCTTGAGCAGCCGCTCGCCGTGGCTCGGGTGCACGGAGATCTGGGCGGCGACCGCGTCCGCCGACGCGCCCGTCCGGATCGCGAGCGCGCAGAGCTGGATCAGCTCGGCCGCGGCGTAGGACACGATCTGAGCGCCCCGGAGCCGCTGCGTCGCGCCGTCGAACACCAGCTCGAGGTAGCCGCCGTCCTCGCCGCTGGCCACGCCGTTCGACGCCCCGCGCGTGTCATGGCGGGCCACCTCGCACTTGATGCCACGCGCCTCGGCCTCGTGGTGGGAGAGCCCGACCGAGGCCACCTCGGGCGTGGTGAAGATCACCTGCGGCACGACCGCCTCGTCGGCGGTCACCGAGTCGCCGTGCAGCGCGTTGAGTGCCGCGATGCCGCCTTCATAGGCCGCCACGGGCGTGAGTTGCCGGCGCCCCGCCGCGTCGCCCGCGGCGTAGATGTGAGGGACGGAGCTGCGTAAATACGGCGTGACTTTCAGCCCGAGCCCCTCGGTCTCGAGGCCGAGCCCCTCGCCCCCGAGCATCCGCGGGTGGAATCGCCGCCCGGCCGCCAGACACGTCACGGCGCTGGTGACCGTGCTGCCGTCCTCGAGCCGCGCGGTGATCGCGCCGGGCCGGCCGTCGAGTCGCGCGACTCGCGCGTCCAGCCGGAAGGCCACGCCCTTGGCCTCGAGGATCGTGCGCAGATAGCCTGCGACCTCGGCGTCGAACCCCGGGAGAATCTCAGCCTCGCGGCCGATCACGGTGACCTCGGAGCCCAGGTCACGAAAGGCGCTCGCCATCTCGAGCGCGATGGCGCCGGCGCCGAACAGCGTGAGGGTCGGGGGAAAGTCGGGGAGGAACAGCAGATCGTCGGAGGTGATGGCGTGCTCGCGGCCGGGAATATCGAGGATCACCGGCTCCGAGCCGGCGGCGATGAGGATTTTGTCTCCGGCCAGGCGCGTGCTATCCACCTCGACGGTGTGCGCATCGAGGAAGCGCGCGCGCCCCAGGGTCACGCGCGCGCCCAGCTGCTCCAGGCCCGCCACCGGCGGCTGGAAGGCGGCGACGATCTCGCGCTGCCGGCGGAGCACGCCGGGCCAGTCGAGCCGGACGTTGTCCGCCACCGAGCCGTACTGCGCCGCGTGCCTCACCAGACTGTGCACCCGCCCGGCCTTGACCAAGGCCTTCTTGGGGATTCACCCGCGGTTGACGCAGGTGCCGCCGAGCGGTCCCGTGTCGACGAGCGCGACGTTCGCGCCCGCCCTGGTGGCGGCCTTCACCGCGTTGATGCCCGCCGCCCCGCCTCCGATCACGAGCAGGTCGTAGCGATCCATCGGATCACCTCTGGGCGCGAATATAGCCGAGGCTCTGCGCGATCGTGGCTACGCGATGAACAGCCTGGAGCGCGCGCCGGGCTGAAGACGGGGTACCCTCGGTCTGTGTCCGCGATCGTGGAGCGCTTCCGCCGTACTCCATCGGCTCCCTATGCGGTGGCGGTCCTGTGCGCCGTGGTCAGCGTGCTGACCAGGATGGCGCTGGACCCCGTGTGGGGCATGCGGTTGCCCCTCATTACGCTCTATCCGGCGGTCGCGTTCGCCGCATGGTTCGGCGGGTTCCGTCCCGGGCTCGTCACGACGATGCTCTGCGCGATCGCGGGCGCCTACTACTGGTTCCCTCCGACGCACAGCCTCCTGGGCAAGCAGTCGGCCGATTTCATCGCCCTCGCGGTCTTCGTCGGCGTCGGCGTGCTGTTCAGCGCCCTCAACGAAGCGCTGCATCGGCGCCGGCGGCAGATGGATGCGCTCCTGGACCACTCGCTGGACGCCGTGATCGTCGCCGACCGCGAGGGCCGGATCGTCACCTGGAACCCGAAGGCGGAGCAGCTCTTCGGCTGGTCCCGAGACGAGGTGCTGGGCCAGTCGCTGGCGGACACCATCGTTCCCCCGTCGCTCCGGGAGGCGCACCGTCGCGGCATCGCGCATTACCTCGCCACCGGCGAGGGGCCGGTGCTGAACCGCCTGATCGAGCTTTCGGCCCAGCGCCGGGACGGCACCGAGATTCCCGTCGAGATCGCCATCACGCCCGTTCGCCTCGGCGGCGCCGTCATCTTCAGCGCATTTTTGAGAGATATCAGCGACCGGAAGCGCATCGAGGCGGAACGGGCGACGCTCCTGGCCCGCGAGCAGGCCGCCCGCGCCGAGGCCGAGGCGGCCAACCGCGCGAAAGACGAGTTCCTGACCGTCCTGTCGCACGAGCTGCGGACGCCTCTCAATGCCGTGTACGGTTGGGCGCGCATGCTGCGATCCCGGCAGCTCGACGAAGCCGCGTCGGCCCGAGCGCTCGAGGCCATCGATCGCAACGCCAACGCGCAGGTGCAGTTGGTCGACGACCTCCTCGATGTGTCGCGGGTCATCACGGGGAAGATGCGTCTGGATGTCCGCCCGGTCGATCTCCCCGCCGTCGTCGATGCCGCTCTCGACGCGGTGCGCCCGGCAGCGGAGGCGAAGGGAATACGGCTGCAGAGCGTGCTCGACCCGCGCTCGGGGCCGATGACCGGCGATCCGAATCGACTCCAACAGGTCGTGTGGAACCTGTTGATGAACGCGGTGAAGTTCACCGCGAAGGGAGGACAAGTCCAGGTCCACCTACA